>NZ_WHTD01000023.1 GCF_009379765.1 Actinophytocola sp.
GCCAGACCCGACGTTGCCGCTCAGTCAGATGCGGCTTGACCGCGTCATAGCGGCGTTCGAGAGAATCCATGACCAGGCTCATAGCACAGACCATAAACACCCCGAGACCAAAACCCAAGTTATTTTACTACGAGCCCTAAGAACACACGTCAGGTACGTGACCGCCGGACGGGGTCACGGGCCGTGGCGAGGGCGAGGTGGCTGTGACATCGACCGACAGACCACGGCCGACGCCCGGCGCACCAGCACCGGCCAGTCCTGCCGCATCATCGGCTCCCCGCCGGAGAAGGCCAGTACGACCACGTCGGCGTCGGCGAGTTGGTCGATGACGTCACAGCCTCGTCGGTGGTCAGATCCGCCGAACAGTCAGCCGCCGGCCCGGATGCCGGGTAGCAGTGCAGGCAGCGGGCATTGCACCGGTGCGTAATCTCCCAAGCGAATAGAGCGGGGCGGTGAACACATGCATATCAGCGTCAACCGTGGCCGCGGCGGTCATAGCCGATCACTCCTCAACGTCAGGTGGCGACCGCCGCCGAGTGTTGCTGATATCCGGGGCGACTGACGATCAATTTTCTCTTGACCGAACTAGTGGCGGTCGTGTCACGCCAACGAATTATTCGGTCCTCGTGCGGTCAGCCCGCGTTTCCTTCGGCGAGTGCGGTGGCGAGCAGGATGACGCCGAGTGAGCCGATCAGTGCGGTGATCGAGGCTGCTCTGGCTTTGCCGGGCTGGTGTTTGGCCTGGGCGATGCCATGCAGGGTGGCGGCGACCATGACGAGGGTGAACAGGAGCAGTTTGGCGGCCAGGACGCGGCCGTAGCCGGGTTGGAGGAGTGCGGCCCAGGTGACGCCGTGTTGCCAGGCGAGCAGGACGCCGGTGGTGATCTGGTTGGGCAGGAAGACCGCCATGGTGATGAGCGCGAAGCGCTTGCCCACGGTGCGCAGCAGGCCGGCGCGGTCGGTCGTGGAGAGCATGCGTCGCACGGGCGGTAGCAGGACGATGGTGATGGTGAGTTGTCCGCCGACCCAGATGATGGCGCCGAGGACGTGCAGGAACCGCACGATGGTCCAGATGTCGATCATCGGGGTGGCTCGGTGATGGTGAACAGGCCGTGGGCGCCGTTCTCGGCGTGGCGCATGTCGTGGTCGACGAACGGGTAGTGGCCGGGTTCGGGGAAGGACAGTTCGACGAACCCGCCCTGAGCGGGCGCGAGGTCGAGGACCTGGGCGCCACCGGCGGCGTCGGTGGGTCGCAGCAGGTAGGCGCCTTCGCGGTAGACGGTGTCGAACTGGGCGCCGACGACGTGGAAGGCGGTGGTGTCGCCCGGTCCGGCGTTGACCAGCCAGATCCGGACTCGTTGCCCGGGGCCGGCGGTGAGTGGGGCGTGGTCGTACTGGGCGGCCATGCCGCTGAACATCCACCCGTCCGGCTCGCCGGTGCGGATCTTCTCGACCTGGCTGTCGCTGCCGGGTGTGCCGAGGTAGAGCTGGGAGCTGACCAGCAGGTACTCGTGGTCGACGGAGGGCAGGCCGGGTGGGTCGATGATGACCGCGCCGTACATGCCGTTCGCGATGTGTTGGGACATGGGCATGGTGCTGCAGTGGTAGAGCCAGGCGCCGGCATGGGTCGCGGTGAACCGGTAGACCAGCCGCTCGCCGGGCTCGATGGTGCGCATCGGCTGGTCCGGGGCCAGCGCGCCGGCGTGGAAGTCGATCCCGTGGCCCATGTCGGTGTCGTTGATCAGGGTGACCTCGAACCGGTCGCCGACCCGTCCACGCAGGGTGGGGCCGGGCGCCGTGCCGGCGAAGGTCCATCGCCGCTGACGCACGCCCGGTGCTACCTCGAGGTTCTGTTCGGTGACGCGGAGTTCGACGCGGTGGACAGTCCCGGTCGGTGGTGCGAGCCGGGGGTCGTGGGCCGTCCAGCCTGGTGACGGGTCGGCGGCCAGGTCCAGGGCCGGCGTCCCGGCATCGCTGTTCGTGGTGTCGGTTGGAGTGTGCTGGTGCCCGCCACGGGCCCGGATGGTCATGGTCATGCCGGCGGCGCGGTGCCCGGCCACGGCACACCACGCTTCGCGGTCGCCGCTGATCTCGCCGAGGTCCAGCAAGGCGGTCTCGCCCTGTCGCAACCGGGGTGTGTGCTGGCCGTTGTCGCCGCGCAGGTCGTGCGGCATCGCGTCGTGGTTGGTCACGCGCAGCACCAGCCGGGTGCCCGCTTCGACTTCGACGATGGCCGGTCGTATCCGCATGTCACTGAGGGTCACGTCGACGGTGCGTGCGTCGCCGGGGACCGGTTGGTCGGTGGTCTGTCCGCTGGTGGCCAGAGCGACGGCGAGCACCACCACGGCCAGCCCGGTGACGACACCGGTGACAGTGCCGGTGCCAGTCGTCGTGCGAGTGGTCGCGCCGGTGGTGAGTGCGCCGCGCACGGCCACGGGGACCGCGACTCGCAGGGCCAGCACGACGAAGGCGCCGACGCTGAGGGCACCCAGCGCCCATCCGATCAGCGACAGTTCGGTCGCCGGGACCGCGACGAGGGGAACCGCGACGTTGGCGAGCACCACACGGACCCGCCAACCGCCGGCCAGCGTCTCGGCGATGGCCTTGTGTTCGGCCGGTCCTCGGCCCAGCACGACAGGCAGCAGTTGGGTCAGCGCCCCGACGAGCACCTGTGCGGTGAAGCCGAGCACGAGTACGGGCAGCACCGTGCCGAGGATGTCCGGGAGGGCGTCGACCGACCCGGCGAGGGCCAACCGGAAGGCGTCGAACACCACCGCGACGCCGAGCCAGCCGGTGGCGGCGGCCAGCATCCACGCCGCCGGCCCGGCCGGCCGGCGCGTGCCGACGGCGCGCACCAGTGGGACCGCCACGACGGCGACACCGGCCGCGTAGCACGCCAGGCCGGCGACGGTCAGCCACAGGTTGGCGGCGAGCATGCCGCCGACGGTGAGCGCGAGCCCGGCCGCGAGGGTCGGCAGCGAGCGTCGCGCGGCCGCCGCGGTGCCGTCGGCGATCTGGGTGCCGAGAGTGGTCGGCCACAGGGTGAACAGCGTGCCCAGCACGGAGAACCCGACCCAGCCCAGCAGCGTGACATGGACGTGCGCGGACCACAGTCGGGAATACCACTGGCCAGCGCCCACCGCCAGCCGGGCCCCGAGCACGGCTCCGGCCAGCAGCGCGGCGCTCGCCGCACTGTAGAAGCTGATCAGGTAGCCGAACCGCCCGAACGACGCGGCCTTACGCATCCGCAGCAGGTGCATGGTGTGCACGGCGGCGATCACCGCCACCCCGGCGCCGCCGATCCCGCTGAGCACCGCGATACCGGCGGTGACGCCGACCAGCACGGCAGTGACGAACACGTTCAGCGCGGTCAACCCGAGCGCGAGCCGGCGGGGCGGCGGCCCCGGGACGCGGCACAGTGCCACGACGAAGTGCTCCGACCAGATCACGATTGCGTTGGTGACCGCGCCGAGCAACAGCGCGTGCAGTGCCAGCCAACTCGGCAGACCCAGCGTGTCGTGCGTGGCCAGCAGGACGATGGCGACGGCGAGCCAGCCGAGCACCGCGGCGTTGGCCCACACGAACACCGGTCCTCGTGGGCCGCCGCGCCGCCGCGCCGTTGGGCGTGTTGTTGGGGGAGTGAGGTCGACGAACTGTGTCATGGACGCACCCCGGTGGTGTGAGTGCCTATTTCGTTCACGCCACCGAGGGAACCCCGCCGATCGTGGTACCGGCTAGGGACGTTGGTCCCTCCGGACGAGGGCCGTTGATCGCTGTCCGGCCGTGGGGACTCTCGCGATGCTGGACGTGTTCACCCGCTTGGAGGTGAACCAGCGTGCGACGACGAGTCGGGATGACCATGACCACCACACATCAGACGACGGGCGAGGGAGCTGCGATGAGCCTGCGGACATCAGAGTTGTCCACGGACACCAGTCGGCCAACCACCGGCCGCCGGATGCTGATGCTGAGCCTGGCCACGGTCGGGTTCGCGGTGAACTTCTGGGCGTGGGCCTTGCTGAGCCCGTTGGGGCCGCTGTTCAAGGACGACCTTGGACTGAGTGCGTTTCAGCAGGCGTTGCTGGTCGCGGTGCCGGTGGTGGTCGGGTCGGTCGGGCGGATCCCGGTGGGCGCGTTGACCGACCGGTTCGGTGGGCGGGTGATGTTCTCGGTGGTGTCGGCGGTGACGATCGTGCCGGTGCTGTTCCTCGGCCTGCTCGGGCATTCCTCGCTGGCCGCGCTACTCGTGGGCGGCTTTTTCCTCGGTGTGGGCGGTACCGCGTTCGCGGTGGGGGTGCCGTTCGTCACCGCCTGGTTCCCGCCCGAGCGGCGTGGACTGGCGATCGGGATCTTCGGCGCGGGTATGGGTGGCACGGCCATCAGCGCGCTGACCACGGTCAAGCTGGTCGACGGGTGGGGTGTGGCGACACCGTTCGTGGTGACGGCGGTGGTGCTCGCGGCGTACGCGGTCGTCGCGGCGCTGTGGTTGCGGGACGCGCCGGGACGGGTGGTGCCGACCGAGTCGGTGGGCAAGCGCCTGGCGGACACCGCGCGGTTGCCGATCACGTGGCAGGCGTCGGCGCTGTACGCGGTGGCGTTCGGTGGGTTCGTCGCGTTCTCGGTCTATCTGCCGGCGTACCTGAAGACCGCCTACGGGCTGACTCAGGCCGACGCGGCCAACCGGATGGCCGGGTTCGTGGTGCTCGCGGTCGTGATGCGCCCGGTCGGCGGCTGGCTGTCCGACCGGTTCGGGCCCGTGCGGGTACTGGTCGCCTCGCTCGCCGTGGTGACCGTCGACGCGGCGGTGCAGTCGTTCACCCCGGACCTGATGCCGCTGGGCACGATCGCGTTCCTGACCATGGCCGCCGCGCTCGGCGCCGGCAGTGGCGCGGTGTTCGCGCTGGTCGCCAAGCTCACCCCGAGCAACAAGGTCGGCTCGGTCACCGGGGTTGTCGGCGCGGCCGGCGGGTTGGGCGGGTTCGTGCCGCCGCTGGTGATGGGCGCCCTGTACGGCGCGTTCGCGTCCTACGCGCTGGGGCTGGCCGCGTTGGCCGTGGTCGCGCTCGCCGCCCTGGTGTTTACCGCGACCGCGGTGCGCCGTGCCGCTGGGGCGGAGCATGTGTGAGTACCGCGGTTGCCAGGCACTGGATGCGATCGCCGAGCTGAGCCGTGAGCACGACGAGGTGGTCACCCTGGTCAGCCGGGTGCGGGCCGCGCACACCGTCGGCGACGTCGCCGGCATGGCGGCCGTGGCTCGCCGGATCGCCGCGGTGCTCGGCCCACACACCGCAGTGGAAGAACAGGGCCTGTTCCCGCCCCTGGCCGCCGAGTTCGGTGACCACGTCACCAGCTTGACCACCCAGCACCGGCGGATCGAGGCAATCCTCGCCGAGGCCGCCGACGGAGTACCGGCTGATCCGGCCTGGCCGGTACGGCTGACGGCCGCCATGCGGGTGCTGCGCGAGCACATCCTGGCTGAGCAGGACGGGGTCTTCCCCGCCGCCCTGGCCAACCTCGACGCCGCCGACTGGGAGGCGGTCGACGCCATCCGCGCCCAGGTCGGGACCGTGACACCAGCGCCGACACAGACACCGACGCGCACACCGTGAGTCAACGATCTGCGGCCGCGTCGGTAGGCCACTAGGGTCGCAAATAGCCCTGTCGATCAATCTTGCCCCCGCGATTGCTAGGAGGAGCTGTCGTCGTGAGCACTGAAACCGAACCACCCGCGGGAAAAGCGGACTGGACAGCGAATTGGTCGACGCCTTGGTGCGTACCCGGCGGTTCTTCACCCGTGCCGAGGTTCCGATGATCTGCGGACGTTGCACCAGATCGGTGGGCGGCAGGCCGATGAGTTCTATCGGGACCGGTGGAGTCACGACAGGGTGGCGCGGTCGACGCACGGGGTGAACTGCACGGGTTCGTGTTCGTGGAAGGTGTATGTCAAGGACGGGATCATCACGTGGGAGGAGCAGCAGACCGATTACCCGTCGGTGGGGCCGGACCGGCCGGAGTACGAGCCGCGCGGCTGTCCCCTCGGTGCGGCGTTCTCCTGATACACCTACTCACCCACCCGGGTGCGTTATCCCTACGTGCGGGGTGTGCTGCTGGAGATGTACCGGGAGGCCAAGGCCCGCACGGTGACCCGGTACTCGCCTGGGCGTCCATTGTGGAGGATCCGGAGCCGCGCTCATCGGCGATGGGCTCACCGTCGCCGCACTCACCAACACCTGCCTGATGGGCATGCTGCTCACCAAGCTGCCCTACAACCGCGGCCCGCGCGCGACGTTCCAGACCGTCGTGGCCGCGCTCACCACCGAACGGGCTGAGCGCCATGCTGGTCCTCACACTCGCTGCGGCCGTGCTCATCGGGGTCGCCCTCGGTGTGCTCGGCGGCGGGTCGATCCTCACCGTCCCGATCCTCGTCTACCTCGCCGGGCTCGACGCCAAGCAGGCCATCGCGATGTCCCTGTTCGTCGTCGGCGTCACCAGCGCGCTGGGTGCGATCCCGCACGCTCGCGCCGGCCGGATGGCTGGCGCACCGGGCTGCTGTTCAGCGCCACCGCCATGGCCGGCGCCTACGGCGGCGGCCGGCTCGCCGCGTTCATCCCCGGCACCTGGCTGCTCGCCGGTTTCGTCGTGATGATGCTCGTCACCGCCGTGGCGATGCTCCGCGAACCGCGTGCTCAGCCGCTGAGGTAGCGCCGATGGCACGAGGGTGAGATCCGGTCACCAGGCGAGGGCGGCTGACGATGTTGGTGCGGCGTTCGAGTAGGACGGTGTCGTGGCCAGGTGCCGTTGAGTAAGCGATGCGTTCGCGGATGCCGACGGGTGCGGTAGCCGGCGGTGGGTGGAGGGCGATGCTGGCGCGGTTCTCAGCGAAGATGGCGGTTTGGAGGGTCCACAGGTCGGCGTCGTCGGCGGCAGTCGCCTGGTGGCGGATGAAGGCTTTGCCGATGCCACGGCCGCGGTCGCCGACTGTGACGTGGATGGAGCTCTTGGCGACGTCCGCATGGCACTCGCGGGCGGACATTGGGGAGAGGGCGGTCCAGCCGACGACCTTGCTGTGACGGCGGGGTCGTCAGGCGTTCTCTACTCCCTGCACCTCCTGCAACGACCGCCGATGTTGCCTTCCGGACCCTCACTACGACGAGATCTTGCACGTGTGCCCTGCTCGCCCCGCTGGGGCAGAAGCCAAAGGACGGAACACGTCGAGCATCCGATGGTTTGGGGCAATTGGCCGGTCGGTGTGATTTCACCAGTTGCGCGAGATGTCGCGAAGAGTGGTGTCCGAGGGGGGACTTGAACCCCCACGCCCTTGTCGGGCACTAGCACCTCAAGCTAGCGCGTCTGCCATTCCGCCACTCGGACCAGGTGGGCACAGCGTACTGGACGTCTCGGGCTCGGCGTAACGGGGCGTCGCAATGGTAGGAAGTGCTGGTGAACGAACCGATCGACACCACCACGCTGGCCCAGGACGAGGCCGTTCAGCTCACGAGTGAGCTCATCCGGATCGACACCACCAACACCGGCGAGCCGGACACCACTGTTGGGGAGCGCGTCGCTGCCGAGTACGTGGCCGAGAAGCTCTCCGAGGTCGGTTACGAGGTCACCTATCTCGAGTCCGGGGCCAAGGGGCGCGGGAACGTCTTCGTTCGGCTTCCTGGGGTCGATCGGGACCGGGGGGCACTGCTGGTGCACGGGCATCTGGACGTCGTGCCCGCTGATCCCACCGAGTGGTCCGTTCATCCGTTCTCCGGGGCCGTCCAGGACGGGTACATCTGGGGGCGCGGCGCGGTCGACATGAAGGACATGGTCGGGATGACATTGGCGGTCGCGAGGCGGTTCAAGCGGGACGGGGTCGTGCCGCCTCGGGATCTCGTGTTCGCGTTCGTTGCCGATGAGGAGGCCGGCGGGGCTCTCGGGTCGCAATGGCTTGTGGACAATCGGCGTGATTTGTTCGACGGAGTTACCGAGGCTGTGGGGGAGGTCGGGGGTTTCTCGATCACGCTCGCGGACGACCTGCGGGCTTACACGATCGAGATCGCGGAGAAAGGGATCGCCTGGATGCGGCTGCGCGTGCGGGGGCGCGCGGGGCACGGGTCGATGCTTCATGACGACAACGCGGTCACCAAGCTCGCGGCGGCCGTGGCCCGGCTCGGGGCGCACCAGTTTCCGGTGGTCGTCACCGACTCCGTGCGCGCCTTTCTCGAGTCGATGACGGCGCTCACCGGGCTCGAGTTCGATGAGGATGATCTTCCCGGTTCCGTGGCCAAGCTCGGACCGTTCGCGCGGGTTGTGGGGGCCACGCTGCGTGACACCGCTAACCCGACCATGCTCACGGCCGGCTACAAGGCGAACGTCATCCCGTCCGTCGCCGAGGCCGTTGTGGACTGCCGGGTCCTGCCGGGCCGGGAGACCGCCTTCGAGCGGGAGCTCGACGAGATCCTCGGGCCCGACGTGGAACGCGAGTGGGTCACGCACCTCCCGTCCGTCGAGACGACCTTCGACGGCGCGCTCGTCGACGCGATGACGGCCGCGGTTCAGAGCGAGGACCCCGGCGCGAGGACCATGCCGTACGTGCTCTCGGGCGGCACGGACGCCAAGGCGTTCCACACCCTCGGCATCCGATGCTTCGGGTTCGCACCCCTGCGCCTGCCGCCGGACCTCGACTTCACCGCGCTCTTCCACGGGGTCGACGAGCGCGTCCCGGTGGACGCGGTCCGGTTCGGGACTCGGGTCCTCGACCGGTTCCTGCGCACCTGCTGACCGAACGGCGGATCCCCGGCACGTCCACGTGGTGACGTTGCCGGACCGGGGCACATGCTCCCGCTCGAGGCGCCGGCGCGGATCGTGCCGTGGATCTTCGTACCGATCGGCGACTTGCTGAGAGGTAGTTGAACCTTTTCCGACTTTGGCGCGTACTCTCCGGTGCCCATGGGGGGCGATACTCGACATGCCCGTCTAGTTCGGACATACAGGACCAACCGGAGGAATCGTGCCCGAATTCATCGGCGGACTCCCACTGCACCCGCTCATCGTGCACTTCGTGGTGGTCCTCTTGCCGGTCGCCGTGCTCGGCTCGATCCTGACCGCGATCTGGCCCTGGGTCCGCAAGCGGTTCGGCTGGCTGGCGGTCGCGGCCGCGGCGGTCGGCACGATCCTGGCGCCGATCGCCACCAACAGCGGCACCAAGCTGGAAGCCCGGATCGGCACCAACTCGGGGATCGAGCGACACGCCGAGCTCGGCAACCTGATGGTCTGGTGGGCGCTGGCCCTGTTCGTGGCGGTGACCGCGCTGATGGTCCTGCACACGATGGCCGAGCGCCGCGCGGCCGCCGAGGTGGAGGCCGAGCCCGCGGACGAGCCGGCGGACGGGGGAGTGGCGGTCGCGACCGCCACGAGGAAGGCCACCAGCCAGACGGTCGCCATGCTCGTGGCGATCGTGGCCACGGTGGGCCTCGCGGTCGGCACCGGCATCCATGTCTACCGCGTGGGCGACGCCGGGGCGCGCCTCGTATGGGACTTCGTCGAGAAGAACCCGCCCGCGAACGGCGGGTGAGCGGGAGCTACGTGCTCAGTCCGGGCAGGAGGCCGACGGTACGACGACGCTTGAGCAGCACCCGTCGGCTTCCGTCCGAGTAGAGCCGCACGTTCGACAGCTCCCAACCGGCGAACTCGGCGTGGATGGACAGTTGCGTGGCCGCCGCGCGCCGCGACACTCCGGGCGGGAGTCGCAACGGCCGGTACTCCCAGTCCCCGTCGATCACCCCGTCTGCACTCATACTGCAATCACCTGAATTCCCTTTCCAGTCGCGGACGCGACCACCACGCGCCCGCTGTCCGGGTCCACGGCCACGGTGTCGGGCTGCTCGACCGTCGGGAAGCGGAACTTCTCCTCCGGCTGCCCGTCCGCCACGTCGAACCCGACTACCTCGTTCGTGCCGGTGAGCGTCACCCACACGAGATCCCGCTTCGCGTCGTAGGCGAGCCCGTACGGCGCGCCGTCGACGGGGTATCGCTGCCGCATCAGCAGCGGGTCCAGCGAGAACGCCAGCAGCGCGCCCCCGCGGGTGTCGGCGACCAGGACCCGGCCGAACCGGTCGGTCACCGCGTTGGTCGCGCCCTCGCCGGTACGCAGCCCCTCGTCGACGGTGCCCGCCGAGACGTCGAGCTCGAACAGGGCGTTGCGCAGCCGGTCGAACACGACCGCGTTCTTGCCGGTGGAGAGCACCTGGTCGGCGCTGTAGAGGCCGCCGGAGATCATCCGGTAGACCTTGTCGCCGCCGAGGACCGCGACGGCCTTGCGGTCGCGAACCGCCACCAGGGTCCGGTCGCCCAGCGACGCGGCGCTCACCGGCTCGCCGCGGATCGGCGCCTTCGTGGTCGTCCCGTCCGGGAGCGTGATCCGGACGAGCTGACCGGCCGAACCGGACGCGGCGAGCAGCGGACCGTCCGGGCCGGCCAGCGAGAGCGTGTCGGCGGGGCCGGGCAGCGCGACCCGGGTCGGGTCGGCGAGGGCGTCGGTGTCGAGCCGGTAGAGCAGCACGGACGGCGGCTCGTCGACGGCGACCGCGAGCAGCCGGTGCTCGGCGTCGACCACCATCGAGGTCGGGGTGCCGGGCAGCGCGCTCACCGTGCCGGCGGGCTTCACCGACGCCGTGGGCGAGTGAGCCGCGGTGGCCGCGGTCGGGTTGTCCGACACCATCAACTCGTCGCTGGGCTCCCCTGAGGAGCAACCCGCCGCCGCGGCACAGCTCACGAGCACCACGGCCATCATGCGACGCAACATCGACCTCCGACACGTCCGCCGGCCCGGGACGGTGTGCCGCACGGTGGCCGAACACCCTGCGTCACGCCGTTGGGACGTTCCTTCCAGCATGCTCCAATACCGGCCGGGACGCTAACCCCTGTTTCGGGGTCTCGGCGGGCGGGGGCCGACTACGGCGTGTCAGCGCAGCGGGCGGATCGGGACGGTCACGACGGCCGCGGGTTCGGCAGGCCGAGCCCGGCGGTGCTGATCACGGTATCGCCGTGCTCGTCGAGGTCGCCGGTGACCACGCCGACGACGAGGACCTCCAGGCGGCGGCGTGCGCCATCCACGTCGCGCCGAACCGGTCGGGATGACGCTCGATGTGGTCGTCGAGCCGGGTCGTGGTGTCGGGCGCGCGCTCCTTCCAGCCGTCCTCGGGCGCGCCGAGGACCATGGTCGGCACCGCGACGGCCGACAGCAGCGGCGACCGGGGAGTGCCGTCGTCGTCGGCGTCCTGGCTCGTGCCGACTGGACGGGACCGCCGGGCGATCCGGTTGCTTCTCCTCGTCAGTGCCGCCGCACCAGGCCGCTCCCGAGGTCGTAGACGGCCGCGACGACGTGGACGCCGTGCTCGGTGACCGCGGTGTCGATCGTGGGGGAGCGGCGGGGCAGCTCCTCGGCCACCCGCAGCGCCTGGTTGCGGACGCACGCTGCGACGAACTCGCGCTCGGTCGGCTGCGGCGGCGTGGCGCGCACGGTCGCCTCGACGGCCCGCGCCACGGTGCTCACCGAGCCGGTGACCTCACTGGTGCCCCGGACCAGGTCGATCGCCGCCTTCACCGCGCCGCACTCGGCGTGACCGAGGACCACCACCAGTGGCACGTGCAGGTGCTCGACGGCGTACTCGATGCTCCCGACGACGCCGTCGTCGAGCATCTCGCCGATCGCGCGGACGGTGAACAGGTCGCCGAGGCCCTGGTCGAACAGCAGCTCGGCGGGCGCCCGGGAGTCCGCGCAGCCGACCACGCAGGCGAACGGCTCCTGGCCGGCGACCAGGCTCCGCCGGTAGGCCGGGTCCTGGCGCGGGTGGGCCTGCCGACCGGCGGCGAAGCGGGCGTTGCCGGCGACCAGCCGGGCCCACGGGTCACCGGTCGCACGAGCAGGGGCGGCGACGGCGGGGGCCGAGGCGCCGACGACGACGCCCGCCGCGGCGGCGGTGCCGATGGCCAGCAGCGAGCGACGGCTCAAGTTCGCATACTTCATACAACATACAATTCCGACGCTTTGCGATCTTGGCGAGTGGTCGAACCGACGATCAGCCGAACGGCGTAACCACCCTCACGGAGCGTCAACTGAGCCGGGTCTCCGGATAGCCGAGCTCGATGTCGCTCACGTCGTCCAGGGCCGCCCGGATCGCGGACGGCAGCGTCAGCTCCTCGGACACCAGCGAGCCGAGCAGCTGGCCCGTGTCCCGCGCGCCCACGACCGCGGACGCCACCCCGGGCCGGTCGCGCACCCAGGCCAGCGCCACCGACAGGGGAGAGGTGGCGAGCCCGTCGGCCGCGGTGACGACGGCCTGCACGATCCGCGCCGCGCGCTCGTTGCGGTGGTGCTCGACGTAGGGCCCGAAGTGGGTGGTCGCGCCGCGCGAGTCGGCCGGCGTCGCCGCGCGGTACTTGCCGGTGAGCACCCCCCGACCGAGCGGCGCCCAGGCCAGCAGGCCGATCCCGTGGTGGTCGGCCGCCGGGCCGGCCTCCCGCTCGAGGCCGCGCTCGAGCAGCGAGTACTCCATCTGCGTGCTCACCAGTGGCGCGCCGAACGGCTTCGACCGCTGGATCGTGGCGGCGGTGGCGAGCTGCCAGCCGCTGTAGTTCGACACACCGGCGTAGCGGACCTTGCCACTGGTCACCGCCGCGTCCACGGCCGCGAGCGTCTCCTCGATGTGCACCGCCGGGTCCCACGCGTGCAGCTGCCACAGGTCGATGTGGTCGACGCCGAGCCTGCGCAGCGACCCGTCGAGCGCGGTGAGCAGCGCGCCCCGGGACGCGCCGCCGCCGAACGGCCCCTCGTCGCGGCGGGCCACCGCCTTGGTGGCGAGTACGACGTCCTGCCGCGGCACGAGGTCGTCGAGGAGCGTGCCGAGGATGCGCTCGGCCTCGCCGTCGTTGTAGACGTCGGCGGTGTCCACCAGGGTGCCGCCCAGGTCGGCGAACGCGACCAGTTGGCTGGCGGCCTCGTCGGCGTCGGTGTCCTGGCCCCAGGTCATGGTCCCCAGACCGATCCTGGACACGCGCAGCCCGCTGTGCCCGAGGTGTCGTTGCTCCACCCGGGGAAGACTAAGCGGGAGCTCCCGTTCTCGCTGGCAGACTCCCCGAACGCGTGGCCGCGACCACAGTTGGCACTGAGCCAACTATCGGTAAGGTCAGCGAATGCGACTGGGACTGAACCTGGGCTACTGGGGCGCCGGCAACGACGCCAACAACCTCGAGCTGGCCAAGGAGGCGGACCGCCTCGGGTACTCGGTCGCGTGGGCCGCCGAGGCCTACGGCTCCGACGTGCCGACGGTGCTCGCGTGGGTGGCCGCGCACACGTCGCGGATCGACGTCGGCAGCGCGATCCTGCAGATCCCCGCGCGGCAGCCGACGATGGCCGCGATGACCGCCGCGACCCTCGACACGCTCTCCGGCGGGCGGTTCCGCCTGGGCCTGGGCGTGTCCGGACCGCAGGTGTCCGAGGGCTGGTACGGCGTCAAGTTCGACAAGCCGCTCGCCCGCACCCGCGAGTACGTGGAGATCGTCAAGCAGGCGTTGCGCCGCGAGCGGGTCTCCTTCCAGGGCAAGCACTTCACGCTGCCGCTGCCGGACGGGCCGGGCAAGCCGCTGAAGCTCACCGCGCACCCGGTGCGCGATCGCATCCCGATCTACCTCGCCTCGATCGGCCCGAAGAACCTGCGGCTGACCGGTGAGATCGCGGACGGCTGGCTCGCGATCTTCTACTCCCCGGAGTACGCGCACGAGTCGCTCGAGCTGATCCGGCAGGGTCGGGAGAAGGTGGGCAAGACGCTCGAGGGCTTCGACGTCGTGCCGACCTCGCCGCTCGTGGTCGGCGACGACTGGAAGGCCGCCGCGGACACCGTGCGGCCGTACTCGGCGCTCTACGTCGGCGGCATGGGCAGCCGCGAGCAGAACTTCTACAACAACCTCGCCTGCCGGATGGGCTACGAGGCGGAGGCGGCCGAGGTGCAGAACCTGTACCTCGCGAAGGACTACGCGGGCGCCGCGGCGAAGGTGCCGCTGGGCTTCATCGACTCGACGTCGCTGCTCGGACCGCGGGAACGTATCGCCGAGCAGATGCGGAAGCTCGCCGAGTCGGGGGTCACCACGTTGACGGTTTCCCCGGTGCTGCAAGATCTCGAGCACAGCATCGCGGCCCTGCGCGTCGCGGTGGAGGCTCTGGACAAGGCAGGTGTCGGCGACTGACCGGGTGGTGAGCCCGGCTCGCCGACCTGATGACGAGGACAGTTCTTGACAACCACGATCAGTGTCCTTGACTCGGTCATTCTCGGCGTCGTCGAAGGGCTCACCGAGTTCCTCCCGGTCTCCTCGACCGGCCACCTCAAGATCACCGAGGGGTTCCTCGACATCCCCGTGGACGACCCGGCCGTCGTCGGGTTCACCGCGGTGATCCAGGTCGGCGCGATCGCGGCCGTGCTGGTCTACTTCTTCGGCGACATCGTCCGGCTCGCCCGGGCCTGGGGGCGTGGCCTGGTCAACCCGGCGGCCCGCGCCGAGCACGACTACAAGTTCGCCTGGTGGATCGTCTTCGCCACCATCCCGATCGTCGTCGTCGGCATCCTCGCCCAGTCACTGATCAAGGGCCCCCTCGCGTCGCTGTGGATCGTGGCCGGCTCGCTGATCGTCGGCAGCGGGGTCATGTGGCTCGCCGAGCGGCTGGGCACCCAGAAGCGCGGCGAGAAGGAGGTCACGTTCGCCGACGCGATGCTGGTCGGCTCCTCGCAGATCCTCGCGATGCTGTTCCCCGGCTTCTCCCGCTCCGGCGCGACGATCTCCACCTCGCTGCTGCTCGGCCTGGACCGGGTCACCGCGACCCGGCTGTCGTTCTTCCTGTCGATCCCGGCGCTCACCGGCGCGGGCATCTACGAGCTCAAGGACGCGATGGGGGCGGGCGTCGGCGCGGCGCCGCTGATCGTCGGCACGGTGGTGTCGTTCGTCGTCGCCTACGCCTCGGTCGCGTGGCTGCTGCGGTTCGTGGCCCGGCACAGCATCAACGGGTTCGGCATCTACCGGGTGGTCATCGGCTTGGCCTTGTTCGGGCTGCTGTTCGGCAACGTCCTCGAGCCGTGACCGTCCGGGCCGCACCGTAGGGTCGACGCCGTGGCCACCGTCGTACTGCTCAGACATGCCCGCTCCACCGCCAACGGCTCCGGCGTCCTCGCCGGGCGCTCACCGGGGGTGGAGCTCGACGAGAGCGGGCGCAAGCAAGCCGACGCGCTGGTGGACCGCCTCGCGCAGGTGCCGCTCGCCGAGATCGTGTGCTCGCCGCTGCTGCGTTGCCAGCAGACCGTCACGCCGCTGGCGAAGGCACGCGACCTGGCGCCGGTCACCGAGGACTCCCTGTCCGAAGTGGACTACGGGGCCTGGACCGGCAGGGAGCTCAAGACCCTGTTCAAGGAGACGCTCTGGTCGGTGGTCCAGCAGCACCCGTCGGCCGCGGTGTTCCCGGAGGGCGAGGGCCTCGCGCAGGTCCAGACCAGGGCCGTGGCCGCGGTGCGGGCGCATGACGCGCGCATATCCGCCGCCCACGGACCGAAGGCCGTGTGGCTCCTGTGCAGCCACGGCGACGTCCTCAAGGCGATCATCGCCGACGCGCTCGGCCAGCATCTCGACACCTTCCAGCGCATCGTCGTGAACCCGGCCTCGGTCTCCGTGGTCCAGTACACCGAGACCAGGCCCTTCGTGCTCCGGATGAATGACAACGGGGGCGAGCTGGCCAGCATCGTGCCGCGCGAGGCGGAACCGGCCGCCGACGAACCGCCCGCCGGCGACGCCGTGCCGGGGGGGTGACCGGTCGCTCCGCGTGACAGGTTTCCGACACCCCTCACGATCTGGGTGAAACCACCGAGGAACGTCCGACGACTGTGCCAATATCTGGTCACCATTTGTGCTCCGCCGCGGCGGACCTTCGAGGAGTTGTGATGACACAGCCATACGGCCAGCAGCCCGGCGACCAGGGTCAGCCCGGCGGCCAGGGTCAGCCCGGCGGCCAGGGCCAGCCCGGCGGCCAGTATCCCGGCAGCGGTGGTTTCCAGCAGCCGGGTGGGCAGCAGCAGTACCCGGGTAGCGGCGGCTTTCCGCAGGCCCCGCAGGCGCCGGGCTACCAGCAGGGCTACGGCGGCATGCCGGCCGCGCCCCAGGAGTACGGCGGCGGCCCGGTCGGCCGTCCGGGTGGTACCACGGCGGCGGCCGTGCTGGCGTTCGTCCAGGCGGGCATCACGCTGATCACCACCGGCATCCTGATGATCGCGCTCGCCGCGCTCCAGGACCTCGCCGACGGCGCGGAGGAGACGGCCGGCGGCATCGCGCTGAGCGGCGCGCTCGGCGAGTTCTGGGCCGTCTCGATCGTGCAGCTCATCGGCGTCGGCCTGCTCATCGCCGGTGGTGTGAAGGTCCTGGGCGGCTCGGCCGCGAACCTGTTCCTCGTCAGCGTCGGCCTGCAGATCGTGCTGTGCGTCTACTGGCTGATCCGCATCGTCACGAACGAGGGCAGCCCGCTGGTGCCGCTGATCCTGATCGTCATGCCGATCATCGCGCTGGCCATGGCGCTCAGCGCCGCCAACAAGGAGTACGTGCGGTACAAGAGCGGTCGCGCCGCCTGATTCCACCGGGGCTGGGGGCGCTCGGCAAGCCACGACCACACTGCCGTGGGGCGGCGGCGGGCTCCCTCAGCCTCAGCGGGCGAGCAGCTCCAACTGGGCGAGGGTGACCGTCGGCGCGCCGGTGTTCTCCGTGATGTCCAGCCGGTAGTGGGTGTACACGCCCGGGTCGGCCACCGCGAACGCCCTGGTCTGCCGGCGCCACGGGAACGTCTCCCGCGTCCGCTCGTCCAGCACGACCCAGTCCTCGCCGTCGGTCGATCCGCGCAGTGTCCAGCTGCGCGGGTCGTCCTGGCGGGTGCCCGAGGTGAGCGTGTAGTACCGCACGGTCGCGCCCTCGTCGCCGGACATGCGGAAGCCCACCCACGCGGTCGGCGTCTTGAACACGACCTGGGTGCGGCTCGTGTCGTCGAACAGCGCCGCCACCTTGACGCCCTCGCTGCCCTCCGCGTGCCCGTCGACGGCACGGGTGATGTCGACCATCGTCCGCGGCGGCGCGTCGGCGGTCGTGATCGACGGCGGCAGCGCCTCCACCCCGCCGGCCCAGTCGGTCGGCTCGGGGCCCATCTGGAAGTCGAGCACGGCGCCGTTCGCGACCAGCGCGTGCGGCAGGTACGCCTTGTCGTAGGACGACCCGTTGACCCGCAGGGCCTGCACGTAGACGTTCGTGGGGCTGTTGTTCGGCGCGTTGACCACGATCTCGTTGCCGTTGGCCAGCGTGACGGTCGCCTTGCGGAACAGCGGCGAGCCGATCACGTAGTCCGGGCTGCCGACCCGCAGCGGGTAGAACCCGAGCGCGCCGAACAGCCACCACGCCGACATCTCGCCGTTGTCCTCGTCGCCGAGGTAGCCCTGGCCGATCTCGCTGCCGGTGTAGAGCCGGGCCAGCACCTCACGCACCTTCTCCTGGGTGCGCCACGGCATCCCGGCGTAGGCATACATGTAGGGGATGTGGTGCGAGGGCTGGTTGCTGTGCCCGTACTGGCCCATCCGCACGTCCCGGGCCTCGGCCATCTCGTGGATCGACCGCCAGTACCTCCCGCGCGCCCGGCCGGTCTCCTGGGTGGTGAAGAACTCGTCGAGCTTCGTGCCGAGCGCGGTCCGGCCGCCGACGAGTGCGGCGAGCCCGGCCCCGTCGTGCGGCACGCTGAACGCGGTGTTCCAGCCGTTGGTCTCCACGTAGTCCCCGCCCCAGGCGCGCGGGTCGTAGGAGTTGGCCGAGTGCCGCCAGCGGCCGTTCTCCTTGCGCCCCTGGAAGAAGCCGGTGCTCGGGTCGAACGAGTGGACGTAGTTCAGCGCCCGGTCCATGAAGTACTCGTGCTGTTCCTTGTCGCCGAGCGCCTGGGCGAGCTGCGCGATGCCGAAGTCGTTGACGCAGCCCTCGAGCGTCCAGGACAGGCCCGACCCGGTCGAGGTCGGCGTGTAGCCGAGGAAGACCGACCGGCGGAGGCCCTTGCGGCCGACCGCGCCCGAGGGCGGGGCGACGGTGGCGTTGCGCACCGCGGCCTCGTAGGCGACCTGGACGTCGAAGCCGCGCACGCCCTTGAGGTAGGCGTCGGCGAACGCGACGTCGGAGCTGGTGCCGGTCATGAGGTCGGCGTGGCCGGGAGAGGACCAGCGCGCGGTCCACCCGCCGTCCTGGTACTGCCGCAGGAACCCGGCGACGAGCTCACCGCAGTGGGCGGGGTCGAGCAGCGCGTAGGCCGGCCAGGTGGTGCGGTAGGTGTCCCAGAACCCGTTGTTCACATACGCCCGCCCGGGCACGAGCACCGCGCCGGTCTGGGTGGGCGTGTTCTTCTTGGCCGGGCCCACGAACGGGCTCGCGTAGGCCAGGGTCGGCCGGTCCTCGGTGCCGGTGTTCTCGTGGATGCCGTTGGGGTAGAGGTGCAGCCGGTAGAGGTTGGAGTAGAGGGTGACGAGCTGGTCCTCGGTCGCACCCTCGACCTCGACGCGGCCGAGCCGGGCGTCCCACGCCTGCGCCGCGCGCTCGCGGACGGTCTCGAAAGTGTCCTCGTCCGCGATCTCCTGCCACAGGTTGCGCTTGGCCTGCGCCACGCTGATCAGCGAGGTGGCGACCCGCATCGTGACGACGGTCCGGCCGGCCGGGTCGGGCTCGAACCGCAGGTAGCCGGAGACCTTGCGGGACAGGCCGCGCCAGAGCTTGCCGCTGGCGGCGATCGCCCGGTCGAAGGTGGCGTGGACGAACATCCTGGTCGCGCCGGCGGACAGTCCACTTCGGACGTCCGTGTAGCCGGACACGGTGCCGCCCACCGGGTCCAGGGTCAGCCGGCCGCGCCGGTTGACGTTGTCGAAGATCAGGTTGGCGTCCTCGCCGGGGAAGGTGAACCGCAGCAGCGCCGCGTGGTCGGTCGGCGCGACGTCGGCGCGGATGCCGTTGGTGAACCGCACGCCGTAGTGGTGCGGCAGCGCGATCTCGTTGGCGTGCCGGAAGGTCAGCGCGCGGGCGCGGCGGCCCGCCCGGGGCCTGCGGACCGCGTTCGAGGGCAGCACCTGAAAGGTCTGCCGGTCGCCCATCCACGGGCTGGGCTGGTGGCTCACCGACAGCGCCTGCAGCGCCGGCAGGTTCCGGTCGTTGTTGGCCCGCTGGTAGGTGTAGATCCAGTCCAACCGGCCGGCGTCGGTGACCGGGGTCCAGAAGTTGAACCCGTGCGGCACGGCGGTCGCCGGGAAGGTGTTGCCGCGCGAGTACCCCTTGGTCGAGTTGCTGCCGCGGGTGGTGACGACGTACTCGGCGGGCCTGCGCGACTCGGGCCTCGGCTTGTCGGCGATCGCGATGTCGTCCACCCAGCCGGCGAACTCCGCGGGCCCGGTCGTGTTCTCGTAGCCGAGCAGCACCTTGACGACGACCTTGCCCTCGGCGACCGCGCCGATCCGCACCGAGCGGTGGTTCCACTGGTTGGGCGCGAGCGCCTTGGACTCGCCCTGCGCGCGCGGCGTCAGCGAGAACCCGAGCTGGTCGGTGACGCCGAGCTCGGAGAGCAGCGTGCCGTCGTCGAAGGCCAGGTCGACGGCCACGAACGTGCTCGGGTGGCGCAGGTCGTCGCCGAGCAGGTCGGGATGGATCACGTAGGAGAGCTCGGTGTCCCGCGCGACGAGCATGTCGACGAGGAACAGCTTGTTCACCACGTGCGCGGCCTCGCGGCCGGTGTGCGAGCCCTGGTAGCGCAGCGCCCGGATGCCGGTGAACCCGACGCCGACCTTGCCGGTGTAGGGCTTGCCAGGGCCACCGCCCTCCCGGGTGCTCATGGTCGCGCCGTCGGATCTCGGCCGGTTGTCCCGGCCGATGTCGACGACGTCGATCCACGTCAGCGGGGGATCGACGTTCTCGAACGAGGAGAAGAAGCCCCGAGCACTCATTTCCGCGACGCTCCTCACAGGGTTGGACTGCCGCCGGTGGCGCATGATCCTAGAGACCCCGAAGGAGGCACCCATGCACCCGGCCCGCCGACTGTGGACCGCACTGGAGCCACTGCACGACGTCGTGTACTTCGCCCCGGAGGTCCGGGACACCGGAAAGGGCCTCGGCCTGCGGGGTTTCTGGATGACCTACTTCGCGTTCCGGGCGGCGCCGTTCGGGCCGGTCGGGGCGGGTGCGGTGGTCGCCACGTTCGCCGGGTTCGAGCCGTCGATGGTGGCCAAGGCGGTGCCCGACGCGTGGTCGCGGACCACCCCGGCGCGGTGCTTGGCGGCCCGCTCGGAGGTGGCGGTGGCGGTGTTGCGGAAGGTAGGGGTGTCCGAGCAGGCGTGTGCCGAGGCGGTCGGCGCGCTGGCGCCGGTGGCGGCGTCGGCCGACGCGACCGGGCGGGCGCTGTACGCGGCGAACGCGGAGCTGCCGCTGCCGGAGGACCCGGTCGCCGCGTTGTGGCAGCTGGCGACGACGTTGCGCGAGCACCGCGGCGACGGGCACGTCGCGGCGCTGCTGACGGCCGGGGTGTCGGGGCTGGAGGCGTTGTTGCTGCAGGTCGGCCTCGGGAAGTTCCCGGACCGGCTGATGCGCACGGTGCGCGGCTGGTCCGAGGACGCGTGGGCCGCCGCGGCGGACGGGCTCCGGTCGCGCGGGCTGCTCGCCGCCGACGGGACGCTCACCGAGGCGGGCGCCGACCTGCTCGAGTCGGTGGAGGTGGCGACCGACGAGCGGGCGTGGAGCGGCGCCCTCTCCCCACTCGGGTCCGACGGGGTCGAGCAGGTGGTGGCGGTGCTGCGGCCGTCGGTGGTGACCCTGTGGTCCTCGGGCGTGCTGCCGGACCTGAACCCGACCGGGCTGCCGCCGCAACTCGCTTGACCTCGACCTCGGTCGACCTCCTACCTTGTCGGCATGGACATGGAGACGACCGCGTGGATGTCGTTGTACAACACGATGAACGCCACCGACGACCGCCGGCCGTTCGCCGTGGCGACGCTGCGCCGGATCGGCGGGTTCGCCCGGCCGCACCGGCGGATGCTCGGCTGGTTCCTGCTGCTGAGCGTGGTGACCGCGGTGCTGGCGGTGGCCACGCCGGTGCTCGCCGGCCGGGTGGTGGACGCCATCGTCGATGCCGAGCCGCTGCGGGTCGTCGTCGTGATAGCCGTGCTGATCGCGGTGATCGCGGTGGCGGAGTCCGCGCTCGGGCTGGTCGCGCGGTGGTTGTCGGCCAGCATCGGTGAGGGGCTGATCCTCGACCTGCGCACCACGGTGTACGACCACGTGCAGCGGATGCCGATCGCGTTCTTCATGCGGACCCGGACCGGCGCGCTGGTCTCGCGGCTGAACAACGACGTGGTGAGCGCGCAGAACGCGTTCAGCAACACGCTGTCCGGGGTGCTCGCCAACCTCGTGACGCTGGCGCTGACGCTCGTGGTGATGCTCGGGGTGTCCTGGCAGATCACGTTGATGACGCTGGTGCTGCTGCCGGTGTTCGTGGTGCCGGCGCGGCGGATGGGTGCGCGGCTGGCGCGCCTGGAGCGGGAGGCGGCCAACCACAACGCGGTGATGAGCACGCAGATGACCGAGCGGTTCTCGGCGCCGGGCGCGACGCTGGTGAAGCTGTTCGGGCGGCCGGCCGAGGAGTCGGCGGAGTTCGCGCTGCGGGCGCGGCGGGTGCGGGACATCGGCGTGCGGACCGCCATGGTGCAGTCGATCTTCATTACGGCGCTGACCCTGGTCTCCGCGCTGGCGTTGGCGCTGGTGTACGGGTTCGGCGGATACTTCGCGCTGGTCGGGTCGCTCGAGCCGGGCGCGGTGGTGGCGCTGGCGTTGCTGCTTACCCGGCTGTACGCGCCGCTGACGTCGCTGGCGAGCGCGCGGGTGGAGGTGATGAGCGCGCTGGTGTCGTTCGAGCGGGTCTTCGAGGTGCTGGACCTGCGGCCGCTGATCGTCGAGGCCGACTCGCCGGTGACCGTGCCGGAGGGCGGGGTGTCGGTGGAGCTCGACGGGCTGTCGTTCGGCTACCCGTCGGCGGACAAGGTGTCGCTGGCGTCGCTGGAGGAGGTCGCGAAGCTCGACAAGCGCGGCGGGGTCGAGGTGCTGCACGACGTGTCGTTCCGGGTGGAGCCGGGGCAGGTGGTGGCGCTGGTCGGGTCGTCGGGGGCGGGGAAGTCGACGATCGCCTCGCTCGTGCCGCGGCTGTACGACGTGGACTCCGGTGCGGTCCGGCTGTCCGGTGTGGACGTTCGGGGCCTGTCGTTCGGGTCGCTGCGGGGACACCGTGGGGCTGGTGACCCAGGACGGGCACCTGTTCCACGAGTCGGTGCGGGCGAACCTGTTGCTGGCCCGGCCGTCGGCCACCGAGGACGAGCTGTGGTCGGCGCTGCGCAGGGCCCGGCTCGACTCGTTGGTGTCGTCGCTGCCGGACGGGTTGGACACGGTGGTGGGGGAGCGCGGGTACCGGCTCTCCGGCGGGGAGCGGCAGCGGCTGACGATCGCGCGGCTCCTGCTCGCGCGGCAGCGGGTGGTGATCCTGGACGAGGCGACGGCGCACCTGGACAACACGTCGGAGGCGGCGGTGCAGGCGGCGTTGACCGAGGCGCTGGCCGGGCGGACCGCGCTGGTGATCGCACACCGGCTGTCGACGGTGCGGGCGGCGGACCTGATCCTGGTGATCGAGGACGGCCGGATCGTCGAGCGCGGCACCCACACGTCGCTGCTGGCCGCGGGCGGGCGCTACGACGAGCTGTACCGGACGCAGTTCGCGGCGGAGCCGGGGGGCGTGCGTGCTTGACGAGCTGATGCGCCGCGGCTGGCCCGCGCTGTCCGAAGTGGACGTGTCCGGGTGGGTGGCGCGGATCTCGGGTGGGGTGACGCAGCGGGCGAACTCGGTGGCACCGCTGGCCGCCCCGCCGGATGTCGGCACGGCGCTGTCGCGGGTGGAGCGGCTGTACGGCTCGCACGGCCTGCCGGCGGTCTTCCAGCTGGGCCCGTCGGTGCACCCGGCCGACCTGGACTCCGTGCTGGCGGCGCGGGGGTACCGGTACGGCTCGCCGACGACGGTCGAGGTGGCATCGGTCGCGCAGGTGCTGGATCTGCTTCCCGACGGCGTGCCGGTGGCCGTCGCGGCGGAACCGGACGAGGAGTGGATGGACCTGTGGTGGGCGGTCGACGGCCGCGGCGACGACGCGGCACGGGACGTGGCCCGGTGGATCCTCACCGCGGGACCGGCGCTGTACGGGACCGTTCGGTCCGAGGGCACGGTGGCCGCGGTGGCGCGGCTCGCCACCGTCGACGACTGGGGTGGCCTGTACTGCATGGCGGTCCGCCCCGGCGCCCGGCGGCGCGGCCTGGGTTCGGTGGTGCTGCGCGGCCTGCTCGCACACGCGGCGACCGAGGGCGTCCGACACTGCTGGCTGCAGGTGCGCGCGGAGAGCTCGGGCGCGCGGGCGCTGTACGCGCGGGCCGGGTTCGCCGAGGCGGCCCGCTACCACTACCGCACCCAACCCACCCCCTGACCAGCACTCGCGGGTCAGGTCGTGGACAGGAAGCGGTCCAGGACGTTGGCGCCGAAGCGGAGGCCGTCCACCGGGACGCGTTCGTCCACGCCGTGGGCCATGAGCCTGTGGTCGAAGTTCTCCGGGAGCCACAGCGGGGCGAAGCCGTAGCAGTCGATGCCCAGGCCGGCGAACGCCTTGGCGTCCGTGCCGCCGCCCATGCAGAACGGGACCACCACCGAGCCCGGGTCCTCCGCCTCGATCGCCGCCGCCATCGCGGTGAACCACTCGGCGTCGACCGGGGCTTGGACTGCCCGCTGGTGGGCAACGAACTCACGCCGCACGTCCGGGCCGAGGAGGCGGTCGACCTCGGCGAGGAACGCGTCCTCGGTGCCCGGCAGGAGCCGGGTGTCCACCTCGGCGTGCGCCACGCCGGGGATGACATTCACCTTGTAGCCGGCCGAGAGGACCGTCGGCGTCGTGCTGTTGCGGACCGTGTTCTCCGCGATCTTCGCCGCGGCGCCGAAGCGGCGGAGCGTGCCGTCCACGTCGGCCAGGTCGACCTCGATACCGAGCGCGGCACCGGTCCGCTCGAAGAACGCGCGTACCGTGGGGGTCAGCACCACCGGCCACTCGTGCGCGGTCAGCCGCTGCAGTGCCGCGAGCAGCTTGACCACCGCGTTGTCGTCGTTGCGGCGGGAGCCGTGGCCTGCCCTGCCGGTGGCGGTGAGCCGCATGTGCGCCGTGCCGCGCTCGGCCGTCGCCACCGGGTAGAGCCGGACCGGCTCGCCGGCCGCGGACGACGCGCGGACCGTGTAACCGCCCGACTCACCGATGGCCGCGACGCAGCCGTCGAACAGCGACCGGTGCTCCTCGACGAGCCAGTGGGCACCCCACGCGCCCGTGTCCTCCTCGTCGGCCACGAACGCCAGCACGATGTCCCGCCGCGGCCCCCGACCCTCCGAGGACCAGCGGTGCAGCACTGCGAGCAGCGTGGCGCACATGTCCTTCATGTCCACCGCGCCGCGCCCCCACACGAAGCCGTCGCGGATCTCGCCGGCGAACGGCGGCACGGTCCACTCGGCGGCGTCCGCGGGCACCACGTCGAGGTGGGCGTGCACCAGCAGCGGCGCCAGCGACGGGTCCGACCCGGCCACCCGCGCGATGACGTTGCTGCGCCGCGGCGAGCGCTCCATCAGCGTGGGCGCGAGACCCGCCGCGGACAGGTGCGACGCGACGAACTCCGCGGCCTCCCGCTCGCCCTCCGACGATCCGCCGCCGAGGTTGGTCGTGTCGAACCTGATCAGCTGCGCGCACAGTTCCTCGACGGTCTCGATGCTCACTCCGACAAGCTCCGTTCGGTCTGGATGCTCACTCCGACAAGCTCCGTTCGGGCGGCTCACCCATAGCTGCCCTCCACCGCACCGCTGGCTATCGCGGTGACCACCTTGAACGCCTTCATCGCGTCGGTCATCGACGCGGCGTCGAAACCGACCCGGCGCACCTCCAGCTGGTCCACCGTCGGCACCACCGCGGCGGCCGCGGCCAGGTGCGCCGCGTCGAACTCCACCTCGATACGGTGCCCGCTCGCCGATCCGGCGAACCGGCCGGCCCTCGCCATGCCCAGGTGCGCCTGCTCGGTGATCGCGGCCGCGGTCACCGCGGGCGGCGTGCAGATCGCGGCGTAGCGGGACACGCACTCCTTCACCGCGACGCTCCGCGCGTCCGGCGCGTACTCACCCGCGTCCTCGCAGGTCAGGTCGTCGCCGGTGACCAGGAGCACCGGCACGCCGTGCTCGGCGGCGAGCGCGGCGTTGAGCCGGCCCTCGCTCGCCCGCACCCCGTCCAGGAACACCCCGGTGATCTGGTTCGGCAGGTAGGTGTGGGACAGCACACCTTCGACGCCGGCGGCCGCGTGGTAGCCCAGGAACACCACGCCGTCCACGCCCGAGTCGATGCCCTGCATCATCGACAGCGGCTTGTGCCTGCCGGTGAGCATCCGCGCCCGCGGGTCGAGGTCCTCGAGCAGGATGTTGCGTTGCGACGAGTGCGCCTCGTTCACCAGGACGTCGGTCGCGCCGCCCGCGAACAGCCCCTCGACGCAGGCGTTCACGTCCCCGGTGAACATCTTCCGGAAGCGCTGCCACTGCTCGGTCCCGACCTCGACGTCCGCGGTCCACGTGACGCCCGTCGCGCCTTCCATGTCGGCTGAAATCATGATCCGCACAGGGTTCACGTTACGGCTTGGTACACGTCGCCGACACTCATTGACTTTTTCAACCCATAAGTGGTTACTTCCTCTCAACTATCAGGAAGAGGTGATCATCGTGAGATCGAGGCGTGTCGCGCTCGGTATCACACTTCTCGTGTCCGCCCTGGTCACGGTGCCCTTCGCGGCCCCGGCCGGCGCGGCGGACCGCCCGGCCGCGAAGGCTGAGGGCGCCCAGGACACCAAGCTGCTCCGGGTCGGCGTCACCCAGGAGATCGACTCGCTCAACCCGTTCATCAGCATCACCCGAACGGGGACCGACATCCTGCGCACCGCGTTCGACTACCTGACGGTCTACAGCCAGAAGGACCAGTCGCCGGAGGCCAGCCTCGCCGAGAGCTGGACGACGTCGGATGACAAGCTCACCTGGACCTTCAAGATCCGCCAGGGGGTGAAGTGGTCCGACGGCGAGCCGGTCACCGCCAAGGACCCCGCGTTCACCTACAACAAGATGCTCGACGACGACACCGCGCGCACCGCGAACGGCAGCTACGTCCAGCAGTGGGAGTCGGTCGAGGCGACGGACGACTCGACCCTGGTGATCAAGACCAAGGTCCCGCAGGCGACGATGCTGGCACTGGACATCCCGATCGTGCCCGAGCACGTCTGGTCGAAGATGACCGACATCGGCGCCGAGCCGGAGTTCCCGATGGTCGGCAGCGGGCCGTTCACGGTCACGGAGTTCAAAGAGGCGCAGTTCACCAAGATGAAGGCCAACCCCCACTACTGGCGGGGCAAGCCCAAGATCGACGAGCTGCACTTCATCTACTACCGCAACGCCGACGCCGCGGTCACCGCGTTGCAGAGCGGCCAGGTCGACCTGATCAACCGGCTCACTCCGACCCAGTTCGACGCGCTCCAGGGCGACCCGAACATCGAGCTCAACAACGCCCAGAACCGCCGGTTCAACGAGGTCGTGATCAACCCGGGCGCGGCCACGAACGACGGCAAGCCGATCGGCAACGGCAACCCGGCGCTCAAGGACGTCAAGCTGCGCCAGGCCATCGCCACCGCGATCGACTCCAAGACGCTGGTGGACAAGGTGTGGGGTGGCTACGCCGAGGAGGCCAAGGGCTACATCCCGCCGGTCTTCACGGACTACGCCTGGACCCCGCCGGACGACGTGCAGCGCGACTTCGACCTCGACAAGGCCAACCAGATGCTCGACGAGGCCGGCTACAAGAAGGGTCCGGACGGCATCCGGCTGGACAAGGGAGGCAAACCGCTCAACCTGCGGCTGCTCGCCCACGCCGAGTCCAACCTCGACGAGACCGGCGGCCCGTTCATCAAGGGCTGGCTCAAGGACATCGGCATCAACATCACCTTGCAGCCGGTGTCGGACACCCAGGTCAACGAGGACACCACGCGTGGCGAGTTCGACCTCGCGTTCTCCGGCTGGAACGCCAACCCGGACCCGGACTTCGTGCTGTCGCTGCAGACCTGTGCGAACCGGCCCAACGCCGACGGCAAGGGCGGCACACCGGACTCGTTCCTGTGCGACGAGGAGTACGACGACCTCTACGCCAAGCAGCTGCAGGAGTTCGACAGGGACAAGCGGGTCGAGCTGGTCAAGCAGATGCAGGAGCGGCTCTACGACCAGGCGACGCTCGTCATCCTGGGCTACGACAACGCGCTCGAGGCCTACCGCAAGGACGCCTTCGAGGGCTTCCCGCTGCAGCCCGCCGACGGCGGCGTGATCATGAACCAGCAGGGCTACTGGGGCTACTACGGCGCCACGCCCAAGGGTGAGGGTCCGGTGCCCGTCTACGGCGAGAACGGGGAGAACACGGCGACCGGCGCCGACACCACGGACGCGGCGGCCGACGACGGCGGCAACACCGGCCTGGTCCTCGGCATCGTCGGCGGTGTCGTCGTGGTGCTGCTGGTCGGCGGCCTGCTGTTCGCCCGCGGCCGGCGCAAGACCGCTGAAGATCGCGAATAGGGAGTTTCGTGTCGGACATCCTCACCCCGACCGAGGAGGCACTAGCGGAGGCTCCGCCACCCACCCGTGGTGGCGGAGCCGTCCGATATGTGCTGACCAAGATCGGCGGCGGTCTGGTCAGCCTGGCACTGGTGATCGTGCTGGGCTTCCTGCTGTTCCGGGTGCTGCCCGGCGACGTCGTGCAGACCATGACCCGGGGCCGGCCGGCCTCGCCGGAGATGATCGCGGAGCTGGAGGACCGGCTCGGGCTCAACAAGTCGTTGCTCGCGCAGTTCGGCGACTACCTGTGGAAGCTGCTGCACGGCGACCTCGGGCAGTCCTACATCTTCAACGTGCCGGTCTCGCAGAAGATCGGCGAGCGGCTGTGGCCGACGCTGCTGCTCGTCGGCGTCGCCACCATCATCGCGGTCGCCCTGGGGCTGTGGCTGGGCACCCGGTCGGCGTGGCAGCGGGGGAGCCGGTTCGACCGGATCTCCACCGGCATCGCGCTGACCCTGTGGTCCACGCCCACCTTCTGGCTCGGCATGCTGCTCCTCGCGGCCACCAGCGGGCTCTTCCCGACCGCCGGGCTCGTCTTCTCCGACACACCACCGGACTTCTTCTCCCAGGCCGTCGACATCGCCCACCACATGGTGCTGCCGACGATCACCCTGGTCGCGGTGATCTACGCGCAGTACCAGCTCGTCATGCGTTCCTCGCTGCTGGAGGAGATGGGCGCGGACTA
Source organism: Actinophytocola sp. (assembly GCF_009379765.1). GTDB lineage: Bacteria > Actinomycetota > Actinomycetes > Mycobacteriales > Pseudonocardiaceae > Actinophytocola. Next base: position 28,502 of record NZ_WHTD01000023.1, read on the forward strand.
CCTGACCACCGCGCGCGCCAAGGGCCTGCGCGAGGACCTGGTGCGCCGCCGGCACGCGGTGCCCAACGCGCTGCTGCCGACCGTGACGCTGGTGTTTCTGCACCTGGGCTTCGTGATCGCCGGCGCGGTCACCGTGGAGACGGTGTTCTCCTGGCCGGGCCTCGGCCTGCTGACCTATGACGCGCTGCGGGTGCGGGACCTGCCGCTGCTGCAGGGCACGTTCATCGTGCTGGCCGGCGCGGTGATCGCCATGAACGTCCTCGCGGACGTGCTCTACCGCGTCCTCGACCCCCGGGTGCGTGCCTCATGACCTCGCCGTCTCCCCGCACGCTCGCCTGGCGCAGGCGCGGGGCCGCGTTCGCCGCGGGCTGGAAGCAGTTCGCCGAGCAGCGCACGGGCCTGTTCGGGTTGGGCCTGCTCGTGCTCATCGTGCTGCTCGCGATCCTCGCGCCGGTGCTCACCGACCGCGAGGGCCTGGACGTCACCAGGGCCACCGGCGGCCGGATGGAGCCGCCGAGCGCGGAGTTCCTGCTGGGCACCGACCGGCCGGGCCGCTCTGTGCTGCTGCTGACCCTGTGGGGCGCCCGCGTGTCGCTCACCGTCGGGTTCGTGGCGACCCTGCTGTCGATCGCGATCGGCACGATCATCGGCATCCTGGCCGCGCACTACGGCCGGTGGGTGTCCGCCGGCCTGATGCGGGTCACCGACTTCTTCCTCGTGCTGCCCTCGCTGGTGCTGGCCATCGCGCTGTCCACGGTGATGGAGCGCGGGATCGGCACGATCATCCTCGCGATCGGGCTGACGTCCTGGCCGTCGGCGGCGCGGCTGGTCCGCGCGCAGACGCTGACGATCGAGGCGCGGCCCTACATCGAGCGGTCCAGGGCCCTGGGCGGCGGGCACACCCACGTGATCACCAAACACGTGCTGCCGGCGGTGCTGCCGCTGGTGTTCGTCAACACGACGCTCGCGGTGGGCAGCGCGATCGTGGCCGAGTCGACCCTGTCCTTCCTCGGCCTCGGCGACCCCGACCCGATGCGCCCGTCGTGGGGGTCGATGCTGCGCTCGGCGTGGCTGGACAGCGCGGTCATCGCGGGCGCCTGGTGGTACCTGCTGCCGCCGGGCATCGCGATCGGCATCGTGGTGCTGGCGTTCACCATGTGCGGGCGGGCGCTGGAGTCCGTTCTGAACCCACGGCTGCGGGAGGGCTGAGGCATGCCGCTTCTGGAGCTGAAGGACCTGACCGTGCGCTACCGAAGTGGCTCGCGTGACGTCGAGGCCGTGCGCGGCGTCTCGCTGTCGCTGAACGCCGGCGAGACGCTGGGCCTGGCGGGGGAGTCCGGCTGCGGCAAGTCCACGCTCGCGATGTCGGTGCTGCGCCTGCTGCCCGTCTCGGCCGAGATCGGCGGGGAGATCCTGCTCGACGGCGAGGACGTCGGCACGATGAAGTGGGGCCGGCTGCGCGCGGTGCGCTGGACCACCGCGTCGGTCGTGTTCCAGGGCGCCATGCACGCGCTCAACCCGGTGCGCCGGGTGCGGGACCAGATCGCCGAGCCGATCCTGCTGCACGCGTCGACGCAGCCGTCGCCCGCGGCGGTGCGCAAGCGGGTGGCCGAGCTGCTGGCCCAGGTGGAGCTGCCGACCGCGAAGGGCGAGGCCTACCCGCACGAGCTCTCCGGCGGGCAGAAGCAGCGGGTCATGATCGCGATGGCGCTGGCGTGCGAGCCGCGGCTGGTGATCGCCGACGAGCCGACCACCGCTCTCGACGTGATCGTGCAGGCCCAGGTGCTCGACCTGATGACGAACCTCGTGGCGCGGCAGGACATCGGGCTGGTGATGATCAGCCACGACCTGGCCGTGCTCGCGTCCACCTGCCAGCGGCTCGCCGTGATGTACGAGGGCGAGCTGGTGGAGGAGGGCGACGCGAAGGCGATCATCGCCGACCCCCGGCACCCGCACACGAAGGCGCTCGCGGCGGCGTTCCCCACGGTGGGCGACGACGTGTACCGGTACGCGCCGGCCACCAGCAGCCCGCTGGGCCTGCCCGCGCGGCCCGAGCCGGCGCGGGGCGACCCGCTGCTGCGCACCGAGGACCTGCGGGTGGACTTCCACGGCCGCGGCCGGTCGGTGACCCGGGCCGTGGCCGGGGTGAGCCTGGAGGTCCGGCGGGGCGAGATCGTGGCGCTGGTGGGCCAGTCCGGCTCCGGCAAGACGACGCTCGCGCGCACGATCCTGGGGTTGCAGCGGCCCACGGGCGGGCGGGTCGTCTACGACGGCACGCCGGTGCCGACGTCCAGCCGGGGGCTCAAGGCGTACCGGCGGCGGGTGCAGCTGGTGCTGCAGGACCCGTCGAGCGCGCTGAACCCGCGGCACTCGGTGTACGAGTCGGTCGCCGAGGGGCTGCGCATCCACCGGGTCGCCGGTGACGAGCGCGAGCACGTGGCCGCCGCGCTCGAGGCGGCGGAGCTGCGCCCGCCGGAGGAGTTCATGCCGCTGCTGCCCAACCAGCTCTCCGGCGGCCAGCGCCAGCGCGTGGTGATCGCGGGGGCGCTGGCACTGGAGCCGAACCTGCTCGTGGCCGACGAGCCGGTCGCGTCGCTGGACGCCTCGGTGCGCGGCGAGATCCTGGCCCTGCTGCTGCGCCTGCGCGCGAAGCTCGACCTGGCGGCCCTGGTGATCACCCACGACCTGGGCCTGGCCTGGAACATCGCCGACCGCGTGGCCGTGATGTACCAGGGTGAGCTGGTGGAGGTGGGCCCGGTGGACGAGATCCTGCGCGACCCGCGGCACGAGTACACCCGGTCGCTGCTGGCCGCCCTGCCCACCACCGCTCCGGCGTGACCGGTCAGGGCGCGGGGACGTACTCCTGCTCGTAGAACCAGATGACGTCCTCGATCGCCACCGCGAGATAGGTCTCGAACTCGCCGTCGTCGTCCAGTTCCACGAGATAGGCGAAATACCGGCCGTCGCTGTAGCGCTCGCACGTGATGACCTCGAGTGCCCACGGCCGCAGCCGGGCCGTCAGTTCGGCCACCGTGCCGAACACCTCCAGCACCGCGCGGGTGTGATCCCACTTGAGCTCGCCGATGCCGCCGCGCTCCTCTGCCAGCACGAACCCGTACCTCATGTGCCCACCCTCCTGTTGATATGCTCCCCGACGAGCACAGGTTATTACTGAAGCTTCAATTTGGCCCACATCCGACCGGGTGAACTTGCTGGCAGCGCGCGAACTCTGCGTAGTAGGTTCACTTTGAAACCTCTCAGCGAAAGGTCGGGGTGGATGGCGGGCAAGAGCAAGTCTGTGAGCAGCAACCGGCGGGAGGTCGGCGCCGCCCTGCGGAGCTTCCGCAAACGGGCCGGCGTCGAGCGGGTCGAGGACGCCGCCGAGTTCATCGACGTGAGCGCGGTGACGATCGGCCGGATCGAGAAGGGCGAGGCGCCGATCAGCCGGGCCAACCTCGGCGTGCTCGCCGAGAAGTACGGCCTGGACGATCACGAGCGCGACGCGCTGATGGAGCTGGCCCGCCAGACCCGCGGCAAGCGCGGCACGTTCCCGGCGTACTTCAGCGTCAAGACCCGCGCGTTGTTGGAACTCGAGTCCGAGGCGAGCGACCTGCTGATCGTGACCATCGACCTCATCCCGGCGCACTTCCAGACCGAGCGCTACACGCAGGCGCTCTTCGAGGGCACCGGCGAGAGTCTGCCGCAGGAGGAGATCGACAAGCTCAAGCGGATCCGGCTGGACCGGCAGGCCATCCTCACCCAGCCGAAGCCGCCGAAAGTGCGCGCGATCGTCCACGAGACGGCGCTGCGGATGCCGATCGGCGGCACTGAGGTCATGCATGAGCAGTTGCTGCACCTGGCCGAACTCGCCGGTCTGCCCAACGTCGAGATCCAGGTCCAACCGGCCAGCGCCGGCATGTACCCGGGCATCGGCACCACGTTCACGCTCATGCGGCTGGACAACGACCCGACCACCGATCGCGTACAGATCGACAGCCCGGGAGACAGCGTCTATCGGGATCGAATCAGCAACACCGAGCCCTATAGACTGAGCTGGGAGCGGAAACGGGTCGCGGCACTGAGCCTTCCGGCCTCCAGGTCGCTCATTCTCGATGTTGCGGGCGGCTTCGCTCCCGGTACTGGCCGGTAACGCTCATGACAGGTGACGACAATGGCACTGACCTGGCGCAAGTCGAGCCGTAGTGGCGGTGGCAGTGGCAACGGCAACGGCGGCGACTGCGTGGAGGTTGCGTTCGGCCCGAAAGGGCCGCTGCTGCGCGACAGCAAGAACGGCGACGACGGCCGAGTCCTCCACACCAGCCCCACCGCCTTCGACGCCCTCCTCGACACCCTCAAGCGCGACGTCTAGTAGCTGTCGGTAGATCCTGCGATACTCACCGTGGCGCCACGGCCGGTGAGTATCGGGGGGTTCGCTGATGGCCACCAAGACAACCGGTCGCCTGCTGGTCACGGCTCTGGTCATCGGCGCGGGCGTGTACTTCACACCGAAGGCCGTCGATGCGGTGGGCTCGATCATCAGCGACCTCACCGGCGCGACCGACGCCGTCATCGTGGGCGAGGCGCCCGCCACCCTCATGATCGCCGCCGAGACCCAACCACAGGTCACCGTCTGCGCCACCCAAACCATCGTCAACGAGAAACGCTGTGGCGACATGCGTGTCCTCATCGTGGACGCGTCGAGAATTCCCTTTATTGCCCGCAACACGAAACTGGCCTGGGAATCGGGCCACCCAGCGGTCCTCACCATGAACCGAGCAAAACAGGACGCGAACCGCGGAAAAGCGTGCCAGAATTTCCGGCGCACCTACGGCGGGCAATGTGACGAGTACCCAATGGCCAGCACGGATGAGGGAGGCGCGGGCGCTCGAGCGGAGGAAGTTCCTGCCCGGGAGAACCAGTGTCAGGGAGGTCTGTATGTTAGCCAGTACCCCCCGAATGGCGAGCGATTTCTGGTGGTCATCAGCAATCCGGACCATGTCGCGCCCGGTCCATTTACCGGTACCGAGGTCGCGAGAGACCAAGGCACGTGCTAGGAGAGCCGCATGGCGTCCGATGACTTGATCCGCAAGTACGGGTGGGTCAAGGATCAGCAGCTTGAAGCATGGACCGTGGCTGTCGTCGAGGGGCGCGCCATCGATGAGGTGCTCCGGATCTACGGCGGCGATCCGGCCGCGCCAATCGGCGAGGTCACGTTCACCGGCGTGGACGAGCTGCGCGGCCCCCAGCTTGATCACCTCGAGTTCTACCTGCAAGTCCTTACGCACAACGAACATGTTGTGGCGATCGAGAACAACGGCTGGAGTGGCGCTTTCCCGGAGATCGCCCGCCGCTGTTCGGCCGATGGCGGCCGATTCTTCAGCGTTTATTGGAACGTCAACGCGTTCGGGTTGGTTACTCAGGCCATTGACGGCACGGTCACCGCGAACTTCGAGATGATCTACCCGACTGCACCTGAGGCTGATCAGTGGGAGCGCCGACCGGGGTGGGCAATTGGCCCGGCGACGGACATCGAGGTGGTCCGGCAGACGTGCATGGCGCAGCTGGAGCAGCAGACCGGCGTCGCGGTGGACCCAGCCTGGCTCCGTGACGCGCAGCCGACGTACCGGATCCCGGATCCGTACTGGCTCTACCGTGACGTCCCTGACGCGGAGCACCCATAGCGTGATCGCTACCGGTGGTGGCGCCTCGGGCACGCCCGGTGGGTCGAAAAGCGGCCGTTGCGGCAAACAGACCAACCAGCCTGTGTAATCTCAAGCCGCCATGTTCACCACCACCGAACCGTCCGCAGAAGGCAGTGTGACCACCGTCGACAACGCGAACCCCGCGGAATCCGGTGTGCGGCGCACGCATCCGCTGCCGGTGCGCACCATCGCGCTCGGCACCATCGGCAGCCTGCTGGTCCTCGTGAGCGCGCTGGGCGCCGGGGCGATCCTCGCGCAGGACCCGATCCTGGGGCGCGGCGCGATGTCGTGGGTCCGGTACGGCCACGGGCGGATGCTCGCCACGGTCATCCTCTACATCGGATTCCTGCTGGTGGTCTGGGCGTGGGTACGGCTGGGCCGGCACGTGCTCGCCGGGCGGGTCGGGGCGCGGCCGGTGCTCGTGGCGGCGGTGTGCTGGATCATCCCGATGCTGTTCTCGCCGCCGGTGTTCAGCCGGGACGCCTACCTCTACATCGCCTACGGAACGCTGCCGCTGCACGGGTTCGACCCGTTCACGGTCGGGCCGGGCAACCTCGACGTCGACCCGGTGGTGGACAACGTCGACTCGTTCTGGCAGAGCACCCCGGCGCCGTACGGGCCGCTGTTCATCCTGCTCGCCAAGGGCGTCATCTCGGTCACTGGGACCAACATGATCGCCGGCGTGCTGCTGATGCGGATCGGCCTGCTGATCGGCGCCGGCCTGCTGCTGTGGGCCATGCCGACGCTGGTGCGGCACCTCGGCGGTCGGCTGCCCGTGGCGCTGTGGCTCGCGATCGCCGGCCCGATGACCGTCGTGCACCTGATCGGCGGCCCGCACAACGACCTGCTGATGGTCGGCTTCCTCGCCGCCGGCACGGCGATGATGCTCGAACGACGACATGTGCTCGGCATGGTCCTGCTGACCCTCGCGGTCGCGGTGAAGGCGACCGCCGCGGTGGCGTTGCCGTTCCTCGTGTGGGTCTGGGCCGGGCACCTTTCCTCGACCCGGTGGCGCAACTTCGTCCGCGCATGCTCGTGCTCGCTCGGGATCTTCGTCGTCACCTTCGCCGCGGCCACGTTCGTGTCCGGGGTGGACCTCGGCTGGATCGCCGCGCTCGACGCGCCGACCGCCATCGTGAACTGGCTGTCGCTGCCGACCGGTGCCGGCGAGTTCGTCCACGGCGTGATCGGCCTGGTGATCGAGACGCCGAAGGTGTACTTCGTCAACGCGCTGCGGGTAGTCGGCGGCATCCTGATGCTGGTGATCCTGGTGAAGCAGTGGTGGCGGGCCCGCGACGGCGGCCCGGACGCGGTCAAGCGCGCCGCGATCGCGCTGCTGGTCGTCGCGATTCTGTCGCCTGCCACCCTGCCGTGGTACTTGACCTGGGGCTTCGTGCTCGCGGCCGCGCTGCCGTGGAAGCGTCGCCAGCTCGCCGTGCAGGTCACCCTCGCGGTGTTCCTGGTGCTCACCTACACCCCGGCCGGTGACGACCTGCTCTACAACTGGCTGTTCATCGCGCTGGCCGCCGGGGTGTCCGTGCTGGCCGGCGTCTCGCTGCTGCGACCCGACCCGCTCAACGTCTTCGACCGGCACCTCGAGCCGCTCACGCCGGTCGGAATGAGCGTTGAGCGCTGACACCGGCACGGCCACCGACACCGTGAGCGCCACCGGCGAGGCCCCCGCACCGGCCGAACCGGCGACGACCCCGGTCCGCACGATCGTCCTCGGCACGGTCGGCTCGGTGCTGCTGCTCCTCGGCGGGATGGGGGCCGCGGCGGGTGTGCTCGACGACCCGGTCATGTCCGCGGACGCGCTGTCCTGGCTGCGCTACGGGCACGGCAGGATGTTCGCCACCCTCGTCGTCTACGTCGGCTTCGCGCTGATGGTGTGGGCGTGGGTGCGGCTGGGCCGCGGGGTGCTCGCGCGCCGGTACGAGACCCGCCCGGTGCTGGTCGCCGCCGCGTGCTGGACCGCGCCGCTGCTGCTGGCACCGGCCCTGTTCACCCGGGACGTGTACTCCTACCTCGCGCAGGGCGCGATCGCGCTGGCCGGGCTCGACCCGTTCACCGTGGGCCCGACCGTGCTCGACTCGCCGGAGCTCATCGAGAACGTGCACCCGTTCTGGCAGGACCAGCCCGCGCCGTACGGGCCGCTGTTCATCCTGCTGACCAAGGCCACGGTGTGGCTCACCGGCACCGACATCGTGGCCGGCGTGCTCCTCACCCGGCTCACCCAGCTGGTCGGGCTGGGCCTGCTGCTGTGGGCGCTGCCCGGCCTGGTGCGCCACCTCGGCGGCCGGCTCCCGGTGGCCGCGTGGATGCTGCTCGCCGGCCCGCTCACCGTGGTGCACCTGGTCGGCGGGCCGCACAACGACCTGATGATGATCGGGTTCATGGCCGCGGGCGCGGTGCTCGTGCTCGACCGCCACCACGTCGCCGGGATCGCGTTGGTGACCCTCGGCGTCGCGGTGAAGGCGAGCGCGGCGGTGGCGTTGCCGTTCCTGGTGTGGGTGTGGGCCGGGCACCTGTCCTCGACCCGGTGGCGTGCCTTCGTCCGCGCGTGCGCGGGTGCGGTGGCCGTGTTCGGCGCGGTGTTCGCGGCGGTGACCGTGCTGGCGGGGGTGGACCTGGGCTGGGTGACGATGCTCAACGCGTCCTCCCGGCTGGTGAACTGGCTGTCCGTGCCGACCGCGGCGGGGGAGGTCCTGCACGGGATCATCGGTATCGCGGTGGACGTGCCGCGGGACTGGGTGATCACGGTGACCCGGCTCCTCGGCACCGCGCTGCTGCTGTACGTGGTGGTCCGGCAGTGGTGGCGGGCCCGCGACGGCGGCCCGGACGCGGTGCGCCGCGCGGCGATCGCGCTGTTCGCGGTGGCGCTGCTGTCGCCGACGATGCTTCCGTGGTACCTGACCTGGGGCTTGGCACTGGCCGCGGGCCTGCCGTGGAAGCCGCGCCGGCTGGCCGTGTTCGTGGGCGTCTCGGCGTTCATGGTGGCGCCGTACTCGGCCGACGGCGAGACGCTGCTGTACGTGTGGCCGTGGATGTTCCTGGCGATCGCGCTGTCCGTGCTGGCCGCGGTGTCGCTGGTCCGCCCGGATCCGCTGCGTTGGGCGATCCGCCCGGTGCGCGACTGATGGCTCCCGCGTCGACGGTCGGGCGTGGCCCGCTCGTGCTGCGCCGCTGGCGCGACACCGACGTCGACGAGCTGCGGCGGGTGGTCGTCTCCGCGCAGCCGTCGCTGCGACCGTGGATGCCGTGGTCGCTCGGCACCTACGACCGCACCGCGGCGGCCGACTTCCTGGCGGGCACCCAGGCGAGCTGGGAGCGAGGCAAGGCGTTCAGCTACGCGATCACCGTCGACGGCGCCGTCGTGGGCGCGTGCGGGTTGGCGAACAACGGGGTCCCGAACACGCTGGAGATCGGCTACTGGCTGCACCCTTCGCGCACCGGCAGGGGCTACGCGACGGAGGCGACCGCCGCACTGGTGGGCGTGGCTTTCACGCTGTCGAGGGTCAACGCGGTGCAGATCTGGCACGACGCGGCGAACACGGCGAGCGAGGGCGTCCCGCGGCGGCTGGGCTTCACCGAGGTCGCCCGCCGCACCCCGCCCCGGGAGATGCTGACGTCGGGCGAGGTCGGCGTGGACGTGGTCTGGGAACTCAGGCGGTGACTGGAACATTGGCTCGCTCCGTCAGGGGTGGGGTCTTGCCGCTCGGGCGTAGCGGGTGGACAGCCTCTCGAGCTGCACCAGGAGCTCCGGCGGGCCGGTCACCTCGAAGTCGGCGTCCATCAGTCCGATGTAGACGGCCAGCATCTGCGGGGTGTCCGAGCCGACGGCCACCACGCACTCGTGCTCGGTCGACGACACGAGCTCGACACCGGCGGCAGCTTCCTCGCCAGCTCGTCGGGTGGGGCGAACACCCGTACGGTGGCCCGGTAGCGCCACATCGCGGTGCCGAGCGTGGCGGCGACGTACGCGGCGAGGTCGCCGGCGGGTGGCTCGCGCGGCGCGAACCGGGGACCGGTCGGGATCTTGGGCCGCAGCCGGTCGACCCGGAACGTGCGCCAGTCCCGCCGGTCGAGGTCGTACGCGACGAGGTACCAGCGGCCGCGGGCGTGCGCGAGGCGGTGCGGCTCGACCGTCCGGACCGACTCGGTGCCCTCGTGGCTCGCGTAGTCGAAGCGCAGCCGCTCGTGGTCGCGGCACACCGCGGCGAGCGTGCTGAGCACCTCGGCGTCGACGGTAGGACCGCGGCCGGACACCGGGACGGTCGCGGTGTGCAGGGCGTGCACCCGGTGCCGCAGCCGCGCGGGGAGCACCTGCTCGAGCTCGGCCAGCACCGGGCCGGTCCAGTCGCGCCGGGCCTGCAGGAGTGAGAGCAGGCGCAGCAGCCGCGCCGAGGTGTCCAACATGGCCTTCATTCTGGCCCCGATTGCGGAACGAACCGTTCCGCAATGGTTCCTAGCCTGGGTCCATGAACATCGAGAGCTTCCGCATCGACATCCCGCAGGCCGACCTGGACGACCTCGCCGCCCGCCTCGCCGCCACCCGCTGGCCCACCCCGCTGCCCGGGGTGGGCTGGGAGCGCGGCGTGCCGGTGGACTACCTGCGGGACCTCGCCGAGTACTGGCGGACCCGGTTCGGCGTGTCGGTGTTCGCCGGCGACAGCTCGATCCGCTCGATGCTGGGCCCCAACGGCGAGGTCGCGCGGTGGACGGAGTTCGACCAAGGTGGGCACTTCCCGGGCCTGGAGACGCCCCGCCTGCTGGCCGGCGAGCTGCGAGAGTTCTTCGGTGACCACCGCTGACCGCGCCCTGAACCGCGCGACGCTGTCCCGCCAGCTGCTGCTGCACCGGTCCACGATGTCCACGGTGGACGCGGTGCGGCGGCTGGTGGGGCTGCAGGCGCAGTCGGTCAACGCGCCGTACCTCGGCCTGTGGTCGCGGCTCGCCGAGCTCTCGCTGACCGACCTGCTGGCGGACCGGACGGTGGTGCGCTCGTCGGTGCTGCGCGGGACGCAGCACCTGGTGCTGGGGGAGGACTACGGCTGGCTGCGGCCGCTGGTGGCGCCGACGCTGGCGCGGGCGCAGCGAGCCTCGTTCGGCCGGATCATGGCCGGCGTCGACCTGGCCGAGCTGGCCTCCGTCGGGGAGTCGCTGCTGGCCGGCCGGACGCTGACCCGGCCGCAGCTGCGGGACGAGCTGGCCCGCCGGTGGCCGTCGGTGGCGCCGGACCCGCTGGCGTGGTCGGTGCAGGCGCTGGTGCCGGTGGTGCACCCGCCGCCGAGCGGCACGTGGCGGCGAGGCGGCACGACCCCGTTCACGCTGGCGACCGAGTGGCTGGGCCGCCCGCTCGACACCCGGCTCGACCCGGCGCGGCTGGTCCGCCGCTACCTGACCGGCTACGGCCCGGCGACGGTGAAGGACGTGCAGACGTGGTCCGGCGTGCCGGGCCTGACCGAGGTCGTCGACGGGATGACCGACCTCGTGCGCGCCGGCGACCGGTACGACCTGCCCGGCCAGACCTACCCGGACCCGGACACGCCGGCGCCGGTGCGGCTGCTGCCGGAGTTCGACAACCTGGTCATCGCCTACGCCGACCGGACCCGGCTGATGCCTGACGAGTACCGCAGGCGGATCTGCGTCGGCTCGATGATCCACCCGACCGTGCTCGTGGACGGGACGGTCCGCGGCACGTGGAAGCTGCGCTGGGCCAAGGACTCCGCCACGCTGACCGTCGAGCTGTTCGAGCGACTGTCGCGTGTGGACCAAGACGAGGTGGCGGCGGAGGCGACCCGGCTGCTCGAGCTCGCCGCCCCGGACCTCGACCGGACGCTGACGTTGCGGTGATGCACCACTGCTGTCCTTCCACTCACGACAGCTCGGCCGAGGTGTCGGCGATGGCCTGGTCCAGGATCTCCAGGCCCAGCGCCAGCTCCTCCTCCGTCGCGGTCAGCGGCGGCGCGATCCGGAACACCCCGCCCATGCCCGGCAGCTGGACGATGTTCATGTGCAGGCCGAGCTCGAGGCAGCGGCGGGTGACGGCCGCGCCCTGCTCGTCGGAGCTCTCCTTGGTGTCCCGGTCGACGACCAGTTCGAGTCCGGCCAGCAGGCCCCGGCCCCGGACGTCCCCGACGACGTCGTGCCGGTGGGCGATCCGCTCGAGGCCGTGCCGCAGCAACCCGCCGAGCCGGCGCGCGCGCTCGTCGAGGCGGTCGCGGGTCAGGACGTCGAGCACCGTGTTGCCGACCGCCGCGACCAGCGGGTCCGAGATGTGTGTGGTGAAGAACAGGAACCCGCGGTCGTGCGCCTCCTGCTCGATCTCGGCGCTGGTCAGCACCGCCGCCAGCGGCAGGCCGGCGCCGAGCGTCTTCGACAGCGTCAGGATGTCCGGGACGACGCCGTCGCGCTCGAACGCGTACCAGGTGCCCGTGCGGCAGAGCCCGGTCTGGGCCTCGTCGAGGATCAGCAGCATCCCGCGCTCGCGGCACTTCTGCCGCAGCGCGGCGAAGTAGCCCGGCGGCGGCTCGAGGACGCCGCCCGAGGACAGGATCGGCTCGACGATGCACGCGGCCAGGCTGCCCACGGACTGGGCGTCGATCAGGTCGAACCCGAAGTCGAGCTGACGCCGCCAGTCGAGCGAGCCGTCGGCGTGGGTGAAGTCCGGCCGGTAGGAGTTCGGTGCCGGGATAGCGAAGTTGCCCGGTGCGGACGGGCCGTAGCCCTTGCGGCCCGCGCTGTACGTCGCGCTCGCCGCGGCCTGCGTCATGCCGTGCCACGACCGCGCGAACGACACGATCTCATGCTTGCCCGTGACGAGCTTCGCCATCCGGATCGCGGCTTCGTTCGACTCGGCGCCGGTGGTCAGCAGCAGCGCCTTGGCCAGCGGCGCGGGCATCGTCTCGGCCAGCCGCCGGGCCAGATCGACGACCGGGCGGCTCAGCATTCCGCTGAACAGGTGGTCCAGCGAGCCGATCTGGCGCCGCACGGTGTCGACGATCTCCGGATGTGAGTGGCCGAGGATCGCGCTCATCTGGCCGGACGTGAAGTCGAGGATGCGGCGCCCGTCCTCGGTGTAGAGGAAGCTCCCGGCGGCGCGGTCGATGATCTCGGGGGTGAACTCGCCACCGTAGCGGACGAGGTGCCGTCCGGCGTCGGCCCAGAACTCGGTGGACGGCGATGCGGTGGTCGGAGCAGCCATGCTTCGAAGCTAGGACCGCCCGAGCGCCACGTCCATCTCACGATTCCGAGCGTGCTGTTCGGCAGAGCCGTACAACAATGGACGCATGCTGAACCCGTGGCGGCTGCGGCTGCTGAGCCGGCTGGACACCCTGGGCACGGTGCGCGCGGTCGCCGAAGCGGCCAACCTGAGCGCGTCGAGCGTGTCCCAGCAGCTCGCGGTCCTCGAGGCGGAAACGCACACCCAGCTGCTGGAACGCACCGGACGCCGGGTCCGGCTCACGCCCGCCGGGCTGATCCTGGCGCGGCGGGCCAGGGCGATCCTCGACCACATCGAAACCGTCGAGGCGGAGCTGCGCGGCCTCGGTGAGGAACCGGCCGGGCTCGTGCGGCTGGGTGCGTTCCAGAGCGCGATCCACACCCTCGCCGTCCCGGCGGTGACCGAGCTGGCGCGCACGCATCCGCACGTCGACGTCGAACTGCTGGAGCTGGAACCGCACGAGAGCATCCCGGCGCTGCGCGTCGGCGACGCCGACCTGATCATCACCACGCCGGACTTCGTCGAGCTGCCGCTGGGCCCGGACGTCGACATCGTCCCGCTGGCCACCGACCCGATCGTGCTCGTCGTGCCGCCGGAGTCGGCCGGGCGCGGCCCGGCCGACCTCGCCGCCCACGCCGGTGAGCCCTGGGCGTTCGACATGCCGCAGTCCTACATGGCGAACCTCGCGACCCGGCTGTGCCGCCAGGCGGGTTTCGAGCCGCGGGTGGTCTGCCGGTTCAGCAACTACATGATGACGTTGCAGCACGTCGAGGCCGGGCTGTCGGTCGCGCTGCTGCCCGCGCTCGCGGTCGATCCCCGCTACCGGGTCGCCACGCGCGAGCTGACCCCGGCCGTCACCCGCACGATCACGGCGGTGATCCGGCGCGGCGCGCGGTCGCGGGCGGCGGTCAACCTGGTGCTCGAAACGGTGCGCCGGCTGCCGGTGCCGGCCGAGCTGACAGGGCCGAGAACGGGCTCTCGGAGTGGCCGGCCCGCGCCCCCGTGAGGACACCTCTTTCGGCAGCCGGCTGAGCACCGCGTTGACATGCAGCCATTTGGCTGCCTATATTTAGGCAGCCAAATGGCTGCATGTCGAGGTGGGTGTATGGACGAGGTGTTCCGAGCGTTGGCCGACCCGAGCAGGCGGCGCCTGCTGGACCGGCTGAACGCGCGCAACGGGCAGAGCCTGCGTGAGCTGTGCGCCGGTCTGGACATGGCCCGGCAGTCGGTGAGCAAGCACCTCGCGGTGCTCGCCGAGGCCAACCTCGTCACCTCCGTGTGGCGCGGCCGGGAGAAGCTGCACCACCTCAACGCGGAGCCGATCAACGCCATCGCGCAGCGCTGGATCCACCGGTACGACCGGGACCGGGTGCACGCGCTGGCCGACCTCAAGACAGCATTGGAGCAGGAACCGATGGGCAACCCCGTGTTCGTCTACACCACGTTCATCGACACGACCGCCGAGCGGCTCTGGCAGGCGCTCACCGACCCGGCGTTCACCCGTCGGTACTGGGGCGGCCTCGAGCTCGAGTCGGACTGGCGGGTGGGCTCGCCGGTGCTGCTGCGTTACGCGCCGGACGAGGCCGCCAAGGACCACGGGCAGGTCGTGCTCGAGTCCGACCCGCACCGGCGCCTCGCCTACAGCTGGCACAACTACCAGCCCGAGCACGCCGAGCTGTTCGGCTGGTCGGCGGAGAAGTTCGCCGAGCTGGTCCAGGAGCCGCGGACCCGGGTGGCGTTCGACATCGAGGAGGCCGGGCCGGTCGTGAAGCTCACCGTCACCCACGACGGCTTCGCCGGTGAGACCGAGATGTACCGCGCGGTGAGCGGCCGGCTCGAGCAGAGCGGCGGCTGGCCACACCTGGTCGCGAGCATGAAGACGCTGCTGGAGACCGGCGCGCCGCTGCCGGAACCCGTCTAGACTACAGGGACAGATCTTCGCGCGACCTGCGGCAATGCCCGGGGAGCCAACCACCGGACACGACCGTGACCAGCGAGCTTCGGGCCGGCAGAAGTTGATCTAGCCCTGTAGTACTAGACGAGCGTGCCGACCGCCTCGATCGTGCGGTCGATCTGTTCGGGGGTGGTCACCATGCTCGGGCCGAACCGCAGGTACCGCTGGGCGTAGGGCGTGACGCTCGCGGCGATCCGGTGGTCCGCGCGCAGCGTCGCCGTCGCGGCGTATGCGTCCATAGTGGACACCTCGCAGCACACCACCCCGGCGGACAGGTCGGGGGAGGTGGGGGTGACGAGCCGGATCCCGTCGATGCCGGCGAGACCCTCCTTGAGCTGGCTCGCCTGCTCGGCGATGCGGGCGGCGATCCGGCCGCGGCCGATCCGCTGGTGGAACTCGAACGCCTCGCGGGCCGCCCACCGGTGCTCGAACGAGTGGTAGCCGCCGGGGGTGAATGCCGCGCCGGGGTTGGCGCCGCCGGAGAACGTCGGGATGAGCGCGGCGAGCGCCTCCCACGAACGGCCCCACAGCAGGCCCGTGCCACGCGGCCCGAACAGCCACTTGTGGGTGCCGGTGGCGAGGAAGTCGCAACCCAGGTCGTCGATGTCGGCGTCGACCGCGCCGAAGCCGTGCACGCCGTCCACGCACAGCAGTGCCCGGTCGGCGGGCGCGCGGCCGGCGTTGGCCTCGGCGACCGCCTGCCCGATGGCCGGGACCGGCAGCCGGACGCCGGTGCCGGAGTGCACCCAGGTCACGGCGACCACCCTGGTGCGCGGGCCGATCGCGGCGCGGAGCCGGTCGACGATCTGGGTCTCGTTCGCCGTGGCCGGCTCGTCGTAGAGCCGGACGCGGCGGACCGTGGCACCGGACCGTTCGCTCGCGAGGCGCAGGGCCTCGGTGGTGGCGTAGAAGTCGTGCTCGGTGGTCAGGATCTCCTGGCCCCGACGCAGCTTCAGGCCGGAGTAGAGGATGCCGAGACCCATCGTGGTGCTGTCGGTGAGCGCGATGTTCGCGGGCTGCGTGTCGAGGTACTCGGCGGCGGCTCGGCGGACCTCGTCCTCCGCGCCGTGGTGCGCCTGGACGTAGTGCTCGGTGTCCTTGTCGAGCCCCTCCCGGTGCTGGCTTATGGCTTCGCTGACCGGCTTGGGGTGCGTGGCGAGCACGAACGCGGCGAGGTGGACGAGGTCGGGGTCGAGCGGGAACTGCGCACGGACGTCGTCCCAGTCCATCGGGTCGAACTCGGTCGACCCGCCCGGCGGCGCCTCACCCCTGGTTGGTTGCTCGGTCGTGCAACCGGCCATGGCCGCGCCGGCCCCGAGGAGTCCGGCGGTGAGCAGACTGCGCCGACGTATCGGGTCCATCCCGCGATCGTATGTGCTGACAGCGAAACCGCGGGCGGGTTCGGCGCGCCCCACTAGCGTGGGGTGCATGGAGATCACCGAGTTGCGGCCGAGCCTGTACATGGTGCGGGTGGAGTTCGGCCAGCTGTACCTGTGGCGCGACGGTGACGCTGTGACCTTGGTCGACACCGGTGTGCCCGGCTCGGCCGCGGCCATCGCCGAGGCGCTGGCGAGCCTGGGGCTGGCGCCCTCCGCGGTCGAGCGGATCGTGATCACCCACGGCCACGAGGACCACGCGGGCGCCGCGGAGGAAGTCCGGTCCTGGCACGGCGCCCCGGTCCACGTGCACGAGGCCGACGCGCCGTTCGTCACCGGCGAGACGCCGCGGCCGGAACCGGTGGTCACCGAGTTCGACGCGCACCTGTGGGAGCAGATCAGCTCGCTGGGCCTCGCGTCGACCCCACCGACCACGGTGGACGTTCTGCTGCACGAGGGCGACGAGCTCGACTTCGGCGGCGGGGCACGGGTGTTGAGCATCCCCGGCCACACGCCGGGCAGCGTCGCGGTGTACCTGCCGGAGCCGCGGGTCCTGTTCACCGGCGACACGATCGGCACGACCCCGGACGGCGTGGTGATACTGGGCGTGTTCAACCAGGACGAGGACCAGCAGCTCGAGAGCTTCCACCGGATGGCCGCCCTGGACGTGGAGACCGCCTGCATCGGCCACGGCGGCCCGGTCGTCACCGGCGCGGCCGTTGATCCGGGCAACATCTCAACAGCGGACCGGGTTGTCGCGATACTCGGAGTCGCGGTCGGTGTGTTCAGCGCCGATCAGGTTGTGGACGAGACCACGAACCCGCTGGGACCTGCCTAGTGTCGCGTGATCCTGTTCCTTTGCGTCCGCTGTGGATCCACGTGGTTCCTGGCTAGGCGGAGGAAAGTCGCTCGTACTGGGTGTACTTGGGTTTTTCTCCAACGCGGCCAGGGGCCGCGTTGGCCGCAGCGGCGTAAAGGTTTCAGGGTCACGCGACACTAGACCAGGGCCGGCTCGGTCAGGGTGAGGGTGCCGGCGTCCGCGTTCAACGTGGCCTCCACGCCGAGAGGGATGGTGAGCTGGGCCGGGACGTGGCCGAAGCCGAGGTCCCACACGGTCGGCATGCCGAGGCCGCCCAGCAGGTCCGCCAGCACGGCGTACACCTCGGCCGGTTCGCCGCAGCCGGTCCACGAGCCCAGCGCGATGCCGGACACCCCGGTGAACCAGCCCGCCCGCAACAGCTGGGTGAGCATCCGGTCCACCTTGTAGGGCTCCTCGTTGACGTCCTCCAGCAACACGATCGCGTCGTCGGGTGGCCGGGCCGACGAGCCGACGCACGAGGACAGCAGGCTCAGGTTGCCGCCGACCACCGGGCCGGTCGCGGTGCCGTGGTTCATCGTCGCCACCGTGGGGCCGGTCAGCGACAGCATCGACTCCGGCTCGAACAGGGTGGCGCGCAGGTACTTCTGCGCGGTCGGGTCGAACGACTCGCCCGCGACGATCGGCGAGAACACGGTCACCAGGTCGAGGTGGTCGCCGATCGCCTGGTGCAGCGCGGTGATGTCGCTCGACCCGGTGAACACCTTCGGCCCGGCCTCGGCCATCGCGTCCCAGTCGAGCAGGTCGACCATCCGCATCGCGCCGTAGCCGCCGCGCGCGCAGATCACCGCGGCGACGTCCGGGTCGCACCACGCGCGCTGCAGGTCGCCCACCCGGTGCGCGTCGTGCCCGGCGAGGTAGGGCACGTCGGGGTGGCGGTCCAGCACGTGCTTGCCCACCTCGACCCGCAGGCCCCAGTCCCGCAACACGGCCACGCCGGCGTCCAGGGGCTCGGCGGGCACCGGCCCGGCCGGCGCGACGACCGCGACGGTGTCCCCGGGCTTCAGCCGCGCGGGCCGCGTGCGGGTCACCGGCGCAGCTCCACCACGGGCACCCCGGGCGTGGCGAACCCGAACACCTGGCCGTAGAAGGAAAGCTCGGCCTCCAGCGCTGCCGTCACGGTGTCCGCGCGGCGGAACCCGTGCTGCTCGCCCTCGAACGTCAGGTACGCGTGCGGCACGCCGCTGCCGTCCAGCGCCGCGACGTACCGGTTGGCCTGCTCCGGCGGGCACACCTGGTCCTCGAGCCCCTGCAGCAACAGCACCGGGCCGGCGAGCCGGTCCAGCCGGTTCATGGGCGACCGTTCGATGTACCGGGCCTCGTGCTCGGGGAGTGTGCCGACGAGGCCGTCGAGGTAGCGCGACTCGAAGTCGTGCGTCTCGTCGGCGAAGCCCAGCAGGTCCAGCAGCGGGTACATGATCGTGGCGCACCGGTAGGTGTCCACTGTGGTCATCGAGGCGGCGGACGTCCAGCCGCCCGCCGAGCCGCCCCGGATCGCCAGCCGCGTGCCGTCCGCGGAGCCCTCCTCCGCGAGGGCGGTGGCGACCGCGGCGCAGTCGTGCACGTCGACCACGCCCCACTCGCCGTTGAGCGACTCGCGGAACTCGCGCCCGTAGCCGGCCGAGCCGCCGTAGTTGACCGCGGCGTAACCGAAGCCGCGGCTGGTGAAGTAGGCGATCTCGAGGTTCAGCGTGCCGCGCACCTTGCCGGTCGGCCCGCCGTGCACGTACACGAGGTAGGGCGGCGCGGCACCGTCCGGCCCGGCGAAGTCGGGGTTGGTCGGCGGGTACACGAGCGCCGGGACCTGGCGGCCGTCCGGGCCCGCGAACAGCCGTTCCTCGGGCACCGGCAGGTACGTCTCGTCCGGCAGGCCGGTGCGCTCGGCGGTCAGCGTGGTCAGCGCGCCACCGGCGAGCTTGACCACGGCGAGGTCCCGGGTGGGCCCGCCGGCCGCCGACACGATCGCGCCGTCGAGCACCGCGACGTCCGGTGTCCACATGGTCCGGTCGGTGTCCACATCGGTCACCGTCGCGGCGTTCTCGTCGAGCACCGCGAGCCGGCCGGACCGCAGGATCGCGTACCGGCCGTCGCCCAGGGTCGCGAACCAGCGCGCGCCGACCGTCCAGAGCGGCCCGCCCAGCTCCTCGGCGCACGGCGCGAGGTTACGGCGCGACCCGTCCAGCCCGATGCGGAACAGGTTCCACCAGCCGTCCGGATCGGACAGTGCCAGCAACGACTCCGGCGACTCCCACTCGACCTGGCACGGGCTCTCCCGCGGCCCCCCGGCGAGCACCTCGTACGCACCGGGGCCGGCGAGCGGGGCGACACACAGCTCGGCGCCGTCCCACGGCATGCGCGGGTGGTCCCAGCCGATCCAGGCGACCCGCGTGCCGTCCGGCGAGAGCCGCGGGCCGGTCATGAACCGGTGGCTCGCGACGAGCACCCGGGCCCCGCCGCCGTCGGGATCGCCGTGGACCGGGATCGCGACCAGGTCCCGGTGGATGTCGGTGGGCCCGTCGCCGGTGACCGTCTCGCGCACGCACAGCACCGAGCCGTCCGGCCCGGGGGAGAGGTCGGCATACCGGACACCGTGGTGCCGATCGGGCGCCGGGGTGATCGGCCGCGGCTCACTGGGCGCGCCGACCTCGAGGAGGTAGAGCCGCTGGTCGGCCCAGCTGGTGAAGACGACCAGCTCGCCGCCCGGGCTGTCGAGCACGGTCCACGGCCGGCCGCCGTACTCGTGCACCCGGTTGCGGACGTTCCACGGCGCCGGCAGCACCTCGACCGGGTGACCGTCCGGTCCTTCGTGGAGCAACGCGACGCGGCCGGCCTCCGTCGGGCGCGTCTCCGCCCACCAGACCCGGCCGCCGTGCACGTCGACCCACTTCGGCTCACCGCCCGACGCCGCCACCGACGCGGCACCCAACGGTGACTCCCAGGTCCCGAACTGTGCGATCTTCACCACGCGGGCAACCCTAACCGGTCGGCCGCCGAAGGTGACCTCCGATAACGTGGCGCCAACACGTCGGCCTGGGGGGAACAGGCCTGCTCGACTTTGTTGTTGCCGTAGGGTCGGAGGTGCCATGGCTCGTGTCATTCATGTGTTCCGCCAGCCCGATCGGTTCGTCGCCGGGACGGTCGGTCAACCTGGCGACCGTACGTTCTACCTGCAGGCCTCGGAGAGCGCGAGGACCATCAGCGTCACGCTGGAGAAGCAGCAGATGGCCGTGCTCGCCGAGCGCATCGGATCACTGTTGGAGGAGGTCCACCGGCGCTTCGGGGCCGACCTCCCGGACGAGACGCCCGACGACCAGGTCGACGCCGGCCCGCTGACGGTGCCCGTCGAGGAGGAGTTCCGGGTCGGGACCATGGGGCTCGGCTGGGACTCCGAGACCCGCGCGGTGGTCATCGAGCTGCTCGCGATCACCGAGGGCGAGGTCGACGAGTCGGTCGTGCTCGACGACACCGAGGAGGGCCCGGACGCGGTGCGGGTGTTCCTCACCCCGGCCGGGGCGCGGGCGTTCGCCGAGCGAGCCGACCGGGTGATCAACGCCGGCCGCAAGCCGTGCCCGCTGTGTGGCGAGCCGCTGGACCCGGCCGGGCACGTGTGCCCGCGGCAGAACGGGTACCGGCGCACCGAGGACGAGACGGAATAACTTGTTCCCGTCCGATCCGGCCGTCGCCGAGTTGCTCACCCGCGGTCGCATCGAGGTCGAGGGTCGGCTGGTGGACGCGTCCAACGCCACCTTGTTCTGCGCGATCAGCGGTGCGGGCGAGGTCGCGCACTGCGTCTACAAGCCGGTGTCCGGCGAACGGGCGTTGTGGGACTTCCCGGACGGAACGCTCGCCGGCCGGGAGGTCGGCGCCTACCTGGTCTCCGAGGCGACCGGGCTGCATCTGGTCCCGCCGACGGTGCTGCGCGCGGGGCCGTTCGGTCCCGGGATGGTGCAGCTGTGGGTGGACACCAAGGAGGGCGACGACCTCGTCGACGTCATCGGCCCGGACGACGTGCCGAAGGGCTGGCGGCGGGTGCTGCGCGCGCACGACCGCTTCGGCGAGCCTGCCGTGCTCGCGCACTCCGACCACCCGAGCATCCGGCTGATGGCCGCGCTCGACGTGGTGATCAACAACGCGGACCGCAAGGGCGGCCACGTCCTGCACGGCACCGACGGCAACGTCTACGGCGTCGACCACGGCATCTGCCTGCACACCGAGCACAAGCTGCGGACCGTGCTGTGGGGCTGGGTCGGCGAGCCGCTCCCCGAGGACGTCCTGGAGATGCTGGGCACCCTGCGCGCCGCGATGCCGGCCCTCGCCGAGTCGCTGGCCGAGCACCTGACCCGCGCGGAGATCCGCGCCCTGGGCGCGCGGCTCGACGAGCTCGAGCGGACCGCCGAGTTCCCCACCCCGGGCGCGGACTACCGGGCCATCCCCTGGCCCGCCTTCTAGCCACGCCCGCGAGTCCAACGCTCGGGTACCGCGAGTCCAACACTCGGGTGGTCCGAGTTCGACGTTCGCGGCGCGCGAACGGGGGACTCGGCGGTCCGGAAGGCTAATACGCATTTGGTGACCTATTTGTGACATCGAACATCGGCACCAGCCGGCCTGCACATCGCACCGTGCCCGTTGACGGTCAACGCGCGGCCCTCCCACCGAACCCCGCTCACTGCGAACAAGCACCGGTCATCCACGGCCGCGCCGTATGACGTACCGCCCGCCGTGGTCACCTCCGGGTTGTGGTCGGTGGGCAGCGATGAGTGCCACGCAACGCGCCGGATCCGCATGGTGCCAGCGCCTGGTCTCACCGACCTTGGCGAGCGACGGGTGGGCGCAGGCCGTCCATGATGACGGTGATGAAGGCGTCGGTGAGTTCCTGGGACGCGGGTTGTGATCGGGCGATCGCGTAGGCGGTCTGGCCGACCAGGGCGGTGGTGGCGGCGGGATCGATGTCGGTGCGGATCGCGCCGTCCTGCCGTGCCCCGGCGATCATCTCCGACACGACCCGAACCAGTGTGGCCCGCAACGCTGTGGTGGCGGGCACGTCCAGGCCGTCCAACTGGTCGCTGATGGCGTGGTGCGCGGACTGGAAGGCGATCAGCTCGGCGAGGAACGTGCGTAGCGCTCGTTCCGGATCGGTCTCCTCCAGCAGGTCCCTGGCGCGCTGGACCACGGGTTCGAGCAGGCCGGACACGGCGGCGTCGAGAAGCGCGTCCTTACCGCCGAAGGCACGTACCACGGTCGCCGCCCCGAGGCCAGCCTTCTTGGCGATGGCCTCGACGGTGAGCGAGGTGCCCGGCTCGGCCAGCAGCGCCGTGGTCGCCTCCAGCGCGAGCCGCCTGTTGCGCACCGCATCGGCCCTGCGGCCACGCTCTCCCGACGTTGACATCTGGAACGGTCCTTCCATATAGTCAAGTGGAATGTTCATTTCACTTACTCTATCGCAAGGGAGCCCCAGATGACCAAGCGGATTCTGATCTCGGGAGGCAGCATCGCCGGGCTGACGCTGGCGCACTGGCTGGCCCGGTACGGCTTCCAGCCCACCGTCGTCGAGCGCGCCCCCGGATTGCGAGCCGGCGGCAACGGGGTCGACGTGCGGGACATGGCGTCGGGTGTGGTCGAGCGGATGGGCATTATGCCGCGCGTCCAGGCGGCGGCCACCGACGTGATGGGCATGAAGTTCGTCGACGCCGACGACCGGAGCGTGGCCCACATCGACACCCGGGACCCCGGCGCGGTCGAGATCATGCGCGACGACCTGGTCGCGCTGCTGCACGAGGCGACCGACGTCGAGTACATCTTCGACGACTCCATCCGCCGCCTGGAACAGGACGACAACGGCGTCACTGTCACCTTCGACCGCGCGGACACCCGCCGCTTCGACCTGGTCATCGGCGCCGACGGCCTGCACTCCACGGTCCGCAAGCTGGCCTTCGGCCCGGAGTCACGATTCCTCCGGTACAAGGACCACTACTTCGCGTTCGCCAACACCGACGCGGCGCTGGGCGAGAACCGCTGGGTGACGATGCACAACCCCCGTCCGGGCAGGATGGCCGGGATCTACCGGTCCGGCAACCACGCCCAGGCCAAGGCATACTTCATCTTCCGATCCGGCCCTCTGACCTACGACCACCGCGATGTGGCGCAGCACAAGCGCCTGGTGAGCGACGTGTTCGGGAGCGAACCGTCCTGGCGGATCAAGGAACTGCTGGCCGCCGCACTGGCCGATCCGGACTTCTACTTCGACGCGCTGAGCCAGGTGCACATGGACTCGTGGTCGGCCGGCCGGGTCGCGCTGGCCGGCGACGGCGCCTACTGCGCCTCCCCAGCCTCAGGCGCGGGCGCGGAACTGGCCCTGGTCGGCGCGTACCGGCTCGCCGGGGAACTCGCCGCAGCCGGAGGAGACCATCAGGTTGCATTCCCCCGCTACCAGGACAGCCACCGCGCCCTCGTCCGCACGAAGCAGCAGATCGGACCCAACGTCCGGCTCATGGTGCCCAAGACCGACACCGGCAGACGAGTTCGCGACACCATCGCCCGGCTGCCGCTGATGCGCGCCCTCGGCACGATAGAACGTCTTACACAGGCCAGGAAATCCGACGCACTGCCGAAGTACAATCCCGACTGGCTCCGCCACCCCCATCGCCCCACCCACATGATTGATCTGTCCGTGCACAACCACAATCCCCATCCGGACCCACGCGGGCGCGGTCCGCAACGTTGGACTCGCGGGTCGTGAGTGTTGGACTCGCGAGGTTAGAGGGCCGTCACGACCACGTCGCGGGTGTCCGCGTCGGTCGCGGCGAACTCGAGCATCCGTGCGCCCTCGCGGACCAGGGCCGCGGTGTCCTTCTTGGACACCTTCGCCCACCGGGTGATCGTCAGTGTCGCCGCCTTGCGTTGTCTGGTGATCCGCCACGCGCCGCGCAGGAAGCCGTCCACCAGGACCGTGCCGGGAATGACACCGTTCCTCACGGCGAACAGCCGCTTGCGGTGCTCCTCGGACATCACCCGGGTCCGGTCGGCGTGGGACAGCAGCACGTTGTCGAACTCGGGCAGGAACCGAACCGGCACCGGCAGGTCGGCGGGCGGCCGGGGCGCGTCGGGGAGGTCGAGCAGCTCCCGGCCCTGCTCGTCGGCGAACACCCGCAGGGTCGGGCGCAGCGGCTCGACCACCTCGCGCAACCGGGTGAGCCCGGACCAGGCCTGGATGTCGTTGACCGTGGCGGGGCCGAACGCGCCGAGGTAGCGCCGCACCAGCCGGGCCGGGTCGGGCGACGCGTCGAGCGGGCGGCCCAGCCAGTGCTCCGAGGTGCGGTACGCGGTCTGCCCGGCGCGGCCCCACACCGCGCGCGGTGGCACCTGCACCAGCGGGAGCAGCCCGCGGGCGACGTGCGCGAGCGAGCTCGGCACGATGTTCGGCCAGCGTTCGGCCAGCGTCTCGCCGAGCTCCTTCGCGGTGTGCGCCTTCTCCTCGAGCGCGAGCCGGGCGGCGTCGGCGATCTTGGTGAGGTCCGCGCCGTCGAGGTTGCGCGCGTGCAAGGTGTTGGTCCGCAGGTCCCGGTCCATGATCACCTGGACCAGCGGGCGCAGGAAGCCCGCGTCGGCCGCCGTGACCAGGTGGACCGTGCCGCGCATCAGCGCGATCCGCACCACCCGCCGCTCGAGCAACGCGTCCGCCAGCGCCGCGGGCCGGAAGTCGACCAGGCGGGTCCACAGCCCGGTGTAGGGCGGGAACGGTGCCTGAGCCTGCATGCCGACCAGGTGCTCGACCGCGTCCTCGGCGGAACGGGTGTCGCGCTCGACGAGCAGCTGGCGGGCCAGCGTCGCCCGGTTGATCGCCCGCAGGCTCAGCACCGTCACCGTCACCGTCACCCTCCTCAGCACAGACCGTCAGCGCAGACCACGGAAGAACTCTCGCACGTCGCCGACCAGCAGGTCGGGAACCTCCATCGCGGCGAAGTGCCCGCCGGTCTCGACGTCGCTCCAGTGCGTGATCGTGTTGGTCTCCTCGGCGTAGCGGCGGATCGGGATGTCCTCGGCGAACGCGGCCACGCCGGTCGGCACCTCGGTGCGGTAAGGCGACTCGGCGGAGTGCGTGGTCGCGTGGTAGATCCGCGCCGCCGAGCCCGCGGTGCCGGTGAGCCAGTACAGCATCACGTTGGTGAGCATCCGGTCCCGGTCGACCGACGCCTCGGGCAGGTCGGCGGCCGGGTGGGTCCACTCCTTGAACTTCTCCACGATCCACGCGAGCTGCCCGACCGGCGAGTCGACGAGCGAGTAGGCGATCGTCTGCGGGCGGGTGGCCTGCAGCTGGAAGTAGGCGTTGCCGTCGTTCTGGTACAGCTGCTGGCGGGCCCAGCGCGCCTTCTCGACCTCGGTCAGCGACTCCTCGTCCACCCCGCCGAACGGGATGAAGCCGACCGTGGCCGCGTTGACGTGCAGGCCGACGACGTGCTCGGCGTCGACCCGGCCGAGGTCCGGGGTGACCATCGCGCCGAAGTCGCCGCCCTGCGCGGCGTACCGGTCGTAGCCGAGGCGGCGCATCAGCTCGGCCCAGGCCTGCGCGATCCGCTTGGTGTGCCAGCCGGGCTCCCCGGTGGGGCCGGAGAAGCCGAAGCCAGGCATCGACGGGATCACCAGGTGGAAGGCGTCGGCCGGGTCGCCACCGTGCGCGCGGGGGCCGGCGAGCGGGCCGACGACGTCGAGGAACTCGACGATCGAGCCGGGCCAGCCGTGCGTCATGACCAGCGGCAGCGCGTCCGGCTCGGGGGAGCGGACGTGGGCGAAGTGGATGGTCTGGCCGTCGATCTCGGTGACGAACTGGGGCAGCTCGTTGAGCAGCTTCTCCTGCGCCCGCCAGTCGTAGCCGGTCCGCCAGTACTCTGCGAGCTCCTTGAGGTAGCCGAGCGGCACGCCGTAGGTCCACTCCACGCCGGGCAGCTCGTCGGGCCAGCGGGTGGCGGCCAGGCGCCGGTCGAGGTCGTCCAGGTCGGCCTGCGGGATGTCGACGCGGAACGGGCGGATCTCGGTGTTGGTCATGACAAGGACGCTATCGACCAATGGTGACAGGGTCGGTCACCATTCTCTGCGATGATTTCTGGCATGTGGGAGACGTCGGCGCGGCTGCTGAAGCTGCTGTCGCTGCTGCAGGCACGCCGCGACTGGACCGGTACCCAGCTCGCCGAGCGGCTCGAGGTGACGCTGCGGACCGTGCGGCGCGACATCGACCGGCTGCGCGACCTCGGCTACCCGGTCACCGCGACCCCAGGCGCGGCCGGCGGCTACCGGCTGGAGGCGGGCGCGGCGATGCCGCCGCTGCTGCTGGACGACGACGAGGCGGTCGCGGTCGCCGTCGGCCTGCGCACCGCGGCGAACGGCACGATCTCCGGCATCGAGGAGACGTCGGTGCGGGCACTGGCGAAGCTCGAGCAGGTGCTGCCGGCGCGGCTGCGGCGGCGGGTCAACGCGCTGGGCTCCTCGACGGTGTCGCTGCCCGCACGGGGCCCGACCGTCGACTCGTCGCTGCTGACGATTCTGGCCACGGCGTGCCGGGACCACGAGTCTCTGCGGCTGCGCTATGCCCGGGCCGACGGCACCGAGTTGCGGCGGCTGGTCGAGCCGGTGCGGCTGGCGTGCACCGGACGGCGCTGGTACCTGCTGGCATGGGACCGCGAGCCGGCCGACTGGCGCACGTTCCGGGTGGACCGGATCGCCGGCCCGCCCTCGCCCGGCCCGCGCTTCCCACCACGCGACCCGCCGGCCGAGGACGTCGCCGGCTACATCTCTCGCGCGATCTCCACGGCGCCGTACAGGGTGCAGGCCACGATCCGGCTGCACGCGCCGGCCGAGGTCGCGGCCGAGCGGGTGTCGCCCGCGTCGGGGGTGGTCGAGGCGGTCGACGAGCACACCTGCCTGCTGCACGTCGGCGGGCCCTCGCTCGCCGAGTTCCCGATCTACATCGCGCAGATCGGGTTCGACTTCGAGGTGCTCTCGCCGCCGGAGCTGGTCGACCAGGTCCGCGTGCTCGCCGGCGTGTTCGGCCGGGCCGCGGGCGGCTGACCGTCAGGGGATGAGCTCGACGAGCGGTCCGTGGTGGATCGTTTGGACCTTGTAGTCGGCCCAGTAGGCGAGACCCTGGGGCACATGCGGGATGTGCTGGCCGCGGGTGAAGATCGAGTAGTAGGTCTGGTAGCGCGGAGCCGTCGCCTGCCTCGACCTCGCACGGCGAGTGCCACGACTACCTCGCCGCCGAGGGCACCTGCGCCCTGCCCGAACTCCCGCGCGACGCGCGGCTCGGTTGGCGGGCGGCGGTGGTCGAGAAGGAGACCGTGCTCGACTGGGGCACCTACCGGATGGTGAGCACCGACTGAAGGCTCGCTTGCTCGGGTGAGCAACTCCGGGTGGAGCACTCGCCTGGCTGGTCGAGCAAACCGTCAGGCCGGGCCCGCCCCACCAGGGCCGGAGCGGCTTGCGCGATGCCCGGCAGGGCGAGCCCGGCCGCGGCGATGCCGCCCCGGCCCCTCCGGCGCGCAGCAGCGTCCGCCGGGTGACACCTCGATCGATGGTCATGGACGCTGTTTCCAACCCCGGCAGTCGGCGTGGGACCAACTCCGGTTGGCCGGTGCATGACGTTTAGTCCGTGGGCTGCCAGAGCTGGAACCGCGCGCCCTGGTCGTCCACGCACTCGGCGAGCAGGCCGTACGGCTTGCGCTCGGCGGCGGCCGCGGTGCCGCCCGCCGCGCGGACCCGGTCGAGCGCCTCGGCGATGTCGTCGACCCGGTAGCACAGCTCCACCTGCGGCTCCTGGTCCGGCGGCGACCACATGCCGAACTGCGGGGTGACGTCCTCCGCGCCCCACGCGCCGGGCGACGCGCCCGGGGTGAACGGCACCTGCAGCACGGCCTCGTAGAAGTCCTTCGCTCGGACCGCGTCGGCGGCGACCATCGTCACGTGCGCGATGTCGCCCTGCCGCGCCCGGGTGGCCCGGCCCGGCGGCCGGAGGAGCATCCACCGGTGGCCGAACGGGTCGACGATCACCGAGCCGCGGCCATACGGCTGATCGACCGGCTCCCGCTCCACCACGGCACCGCGCCGCCGCGCCTTCTCGGTGACCCCGTCGACGTCGGCGACCTCCAGGTGCAGCGTATGGCTGAAGGTGGTGGGCGCGTCGGGCGCGGCCACCGGCACGTCGGGCCAGAGGTCGGAGGGCTCGGACAACATCAGCACGGCGTCGCCGAGGCCGACCTCCGCGTGCCCGATCGTGCCGTCGTCGTTGACGTACAACTCGCCGCGCTGCTCGCCGCCGAGCACCTCTGCGTACCAGGTCAGCGCACGGCGGGCGTCGGACACCATGATGGACGGGGCGAGCGAGGGCGGCCAGGCCGGCTCCCGCCGCACGATTCGGGTGGTCATGTCTGCTCCTTCTTGCTGGTCGAGCACGGCACGGGTCAGCCGCTCCCGCAGCCGTGCGGCGAAACGGGGGTCCGGGTCGACCGGGACCAGGGGCTCGCGCAGCGTCTCGAACGCTGCCTCGAACGGGTCGGTCACGACGAGCCCTCCTCTCCCTGATAGATCCGGCGGAACGCGCAGCGGGCGCGCACCAGCAACGCCTCGGTGGCGTGCACGGTGCGGTCGAGATGCCGGGCCACCTCGGGCACCGGCAGCCCGTCGAGGTATCGCAGGGTCAGCGCCGCGCGGTGGTGCGGGCCGAGCGTGGCGAGCACCTCGCGGGCGCGGATCGCGTCGACCGCGATGTCCCACGGGTCCTCGACCTGGTCCGGCTCGGCGGTGTCCAGCGGGCCGAGCAGCCGCAGCCCGCGCTGCTCACGCTCGACGCGGCGCCAGTGGTCGGCGAGCTTGTGTCGCGCGACGCCAATGAGCCACGGGACCGACGGCTGCGGCGCACCGGGCTTGCGCACCGCGTGCACCGCCGCGAGGAACGAGTCGGCGGCGAGGTCCTCGGCCAGGGTGACGTCCCGGCAACGGGCCAGCAGGTAGCCGTAGACGTGCGGCAGCGCGTCGTCGTACAGCTCCAGCAGCCCGAGCGCCGGGTCGGGCCGTACCCGCGGGTCGGTCACGTCCACATAGTCGTCCCGGGGACCGACACTCCGACGGGTCGGTGCCGAACTTTTCACCCGGACGATCGATAAGGTCGCCGTCGTGAGTTCGCAGAGCTACGACCGTTATGCCGGAGATATCCTGTCCCGCAAGCCGGACCGGCGTGCGGTGCCCGAGGTGGTGGCCGAACCGGGGCTCGTGGTCGAGGACCCGGCCAGCGGCTTCTGCGGCGCGGTCACCCGGTTCGAGCACGGGCATGTGGTGCTCGAGGACCGGCATGGCGGACACCGGCTGTTCCCGCTCGCCCCGGCCGGTTTCCTCGTCGACGGCAAGCCGGTGACGCTCACCCGCCCGGTCGCCGCGCCCGCGAGGAAGGACACGGTGTCCGCCTCGGGGTCGGTCCGCGTCGAGGGGCACACCGCACGCACCGCGCTCGACAGCCGGCTGTGGGTCGAGGGCATCCACGACGCCGAGCTCGTGGAGCGCGTATGGGGTCACGACCTGCGCGTCGAGGGCGTCGTCGTCGAGCCGCTGCACGGGATCGACGACCTGCCCGGCCGGGTCGCGGAGTTCGGCACCGGGCCGGGCAGGCGGCTCGGCGTGCTCGTCGACCACCTCGTGGCCGGCAGCAAGGAGTCCCGGATCGTCAGCGGGATCGTGGCTGAGTTGCGAGACCCGAACGTGCTGGTGACGGGTCACCCGTACGTGGACGTCTGGCAGGCGGTGCGGCCCGCGGCGGTCGGCATCGAGGCGTGGCCGGTGGTTCCCCGTGGCCTGCCGTGGAAGGAGGGTGTGTGCGCGGCGCTGGGCTGGGCCGAACCGGCCGACGGGTGGCGCCGGATCCTGTCCAGGGTGCGCACCTACAAGGACCTCGAGACCCCGCTGATCGGTGCCGTCGAGCGGCTCATCGACTTCGTCACCACCGGCGAAGAGTAGTGACCGGCAGACCAGAACTCTGAGATCATGGAGCCATGGCCGCGTTGCTATGGCTCATCGGCGGCATCGCGCTGATGGCCGCCGAGATCCTGTCCGGTGACTTCTTCCTACTGATGGTCGGCGTCGGGGCGTTGTTCGGAGCAGTCGCCGACTGGGCGTTCGACAACACGATCGTCGCCGCGATCGTCTTCGCCGTCGTGTCGATCGGGTTGGTGACCTTCGCCAGACCGTGGCTCAAGCGGCGGATGCACGGCGAGCTGATCCACACCAACGCCGACGCGCTGATCGGCCGGAAGGCGGTCGCGGTGTCGGAGGTCGACAAGGAGGGCGGTCGGGTCAAGCTCGACGGCGACGTGTGGTCGGCGCGCGCGTTCGACGACAAGCAGACGATCTCGCCCGGGGTGTCGGTCACCATCGTGGAGATCTCGGGGGCGACCGCGGTGGTGCTCGCGGATACCGATTGAGGTGGCATTCAGGTGACCGTGTCCAACTTCTGGTGGGACGCGGGCGTCGTATGAACAGGTTCGGGTCGATCTTGTGATCTACTTTTCGGGCGCCGACCAGGAGGCGCGAACCCGAGCCGGAGTGGAGGCACGTTGACCATTCTCATCATCGTCGTGGTCGTGGTTTTGTTCGTACTCACGGTCGTGGTGAAGTCGATCCTCGTGATCCCGCAGGCGCAGTCCGCGGTGGTCGAGCGGCTCGGCAGATACCGGTCGACGGCCGAGCCGGGGCTGAACTTCCTGGTTCCGTTCCTGGACCGGGTACGCGCCCGGATCGACCGCCGCGAGCAGGTCGTCTCCTTCCCGCCGCAGCCGGTGATCACCCAGGACAACCTGACCGTGTCCATCGACACGGTCGTGTACTTCCAGGTGACCAACCCGCGGGACGCGGTGTACGAGATCTCCGACTACATCGTCGCCGTCGAGCAGTTGACCACCACGACGCTGCGCAACGTGGTCGGCGGCATGAGCCTGGAAGAGACGCTGACCTCCCGTGACTCCATCAACGGGCAGCTGCGCGGCGTGCTCGACGAGGCCACCGGGCGGTGGGGGATCCGGGTCGCGCGAGTCGAGCTGAAGGCTGTCGACCCGCCGCCGTCCATTCAGGACTCCATGGAGAAGCAGATGCGCGCGGACCGGGAGAAGCGCGCGATGATCCTGACCGCGGAAGGTACGCGGGAGGCTTCGATCAAGACCGCGGAAGGCCAGAAGCAGAGCCAGATCCTGTCGGCCGAGGGGGCCAAGCAGGCGGCCATCCTCGCCTCCGAGGGTGAGCGGCAGTCCCGCATCCTGCGCGCGCGGGGTGAGCGCGCCGCCCGGTACCTGCAGGCGCAGGGCCAGTCCAAGGCCATCGAGTTGGTGTTCGACGCGATCAAGGCCGGCAAGCCGACGCCCGAGGTGCTGGCCTACCAGTACCTGCAGACGCTGCCGCAGATGGCGCAGGGCGACGCCAACAAGGTGTGGATGCTGCCCAACGACTTCGGCAAGGCCCTCGAGGGCTTCGCGAAGGCGCTGGGCGCGCCGGGCGACGACGGCGTGTTCCGCTACGAGCCGCCGGCCTACGAGCCGCCGAACCGCACCGCCCAGGACGACGAGGACATCGCGAGCTGGTTCGACACGTCGACCGACCCGAAGGTCGCCGAGGCGGTCCGGGCCGCGGAGGCCGTGGCGCGCCAGGAGGTGCCGAGCCCGCTGACCACCGGGACCGGCCCGGCCAGGACCAGCCCGCCGGCGATCACCGCCCGGCCCGTCACGCCGGTTCCGCCGCCGCCCGTGCCGGACATCCCGCCGGCACCGCAGCCCGCACCGCCGCCCGAGACGCCGCCCGCCCCACCGGTGCAGCAGGCGCCCGCACCGGGTACCCGCGAGCAGGGCACCGGTCGGCCGCCGGAGTCCACCGAGCTCTCCGACGACCCGCCTCGCAACTGACGTCTCGCACGCCCCCGCCGCGAATGTTCCGCGGCGGGGGCGTTTCTCGTGCCGGCGGTCGATATGGGGCGCGGCCGTTCGTCGTTGGGGTAGTCGATCGAAAGGGAGCACCGTGAAGTACCTGCTGATGATCTGCACCGACGGGACGTTCGACCCGGCCGACCACAAGCCGGACGAGCTGGACGCCCAGCCGTGGGTCGACGAGATGACCCGGCGCGGCATCCGCTCGACCGGCAACCGCCTGCGGGCCGCCGCCGACGCGACGACCGTGCGGGTGCGCGACGGCGAGCCGCTGATCAGCGACGGGCCGTTCGTCGAGACCAAGGAGCAGATGGGCGGCTTCGACATCATCGAGTGCGGGGACCTCGACGAGGCGATCGAGGTCGCCTCGAAGCACCCGATGGCCAAGCTGGGCATGGTCGAGGTGCGCCCGTTCTGGACCGGGTGACCCGGCCGGGCCGGCGACGTTTGCCTTGACGTCGGGGGCAATGTCTACCCTCGGGTGCATGCGAATCGGTGAGCTCGCCAGGCGGGCGGGGACCACGACCCGGACCCTGCGATTCTACGAGTCGCAGGGTCTGCTCACGGCCCAGCGCTCGGCCAACGGCTACCGCGACTACGACGAGGGCGACCTGCCGCTGGTCACGGAGATCCGGACGCTGCAGACCGTCGGGCTCACGCTCGACGACACCCGCCCGTTCGTCGACTGCCTGCGCGCCGGCCACGAGTCCGGCGACGCCTGCGTCGGCTCGATCGAGGTCTACCGCCGCAAGCTCGCCGAGGTCGACGCCTGCATCAACCGGCTCGCCGCCGTCCACGCCGAGCTGCACGACAAGCTCACCCGCGCGCTCACCGGCTTCACCGCCGACCCGTGCACCGTCCCAGAGGAGCCCACGTGACCACCGTCTCGACCATCCCCGCCGTCACCGACGACACCTTCGCCACCGACGTCCTGGCCAGCGACACTCCCGTGCTGGTCGAGTTCTGGGCGGAGTGGTGCGGCCCGTGCCGGATGATCGCCCCGATGCTCGCCGAGCTCGCCGACGAGCGCGCCGGCACGCTGGCCATCCGCAAGATCAACGCCGACGAGAACCAGCGGACCGCCATCGGCTACCAGGTGATGTCCCTGCCGACCATGATCCTGTTCCGCGACGGCCGGCCGGTCCACGCGATGGTCGGCGCCCGCGCGAAGTCTCGCCTGGTGGCCGACATCGACGCCGCCCTGGAGCGCTGAGGATCAGGCCCGCTCCCGGTCCTTGGCCCCGGCGGCCGCGGCGTCGGTGACGTGCCCCGGCCCACGAGTTGTGCCCCGCCATCCCGATCGATGCGATCCGCGCCGAGAACAGCCGGGTCCGCCGATCGTCGGCGAGCCCCGCGTCGTCGTAGATCCCGGCCCGCTGCTCGAACAGGAAACGTTCGGCGTACAGGTGGTTCTGCACCTCCCGCGAGAGGACCCACTGCTCCTGCGCCTTGGTCGCCGTGAGCAACGCGGCGGCCAAGGCGGCGCCCGCGCTGACGATGACGACCCACCATCTGGGCACCATCGGGATGCCGGACATCGCGGTGGTGCCCACCGACAGCAGCACGCTGGCGTAGACGAACAGCTTCGACGTGCGCTTGCTCCGCAACGCGCGCCGCCGCCAGTTCTTCTGCAGGTCCCCCCAGTGGGCGAACGCGCGGTCTCTCAGGTCCTGCGACTCGTCCCGGTCACTCGCCATGCGCACATGATGGCCGAGCGGAGGCGGCGCACCGAAAGCTAGCCGCAGATCGCGGTCTCGCGCACGCTCAGCACCTCGAAGCCGATCGCCGGGGTGGGGGCCGCGGTACAGCTCGCCGCGCGGGCCGGGCCCAGCTCCTTCTCCGCCACCGCGACGCGCCACTCGCGGCCGTCGACGTGTGCCACCGTCGCGAGCCAGCCGCCGCCGACCGCCTTGCCGACGTCGACGACGCTCAGCGTGTCCGGACCCGACTCGCCCACGCGGGCCCGCACCGCCAGCTCGGCCACCTGGCCCGCGGGCGGCCACGTCGACCGGCCCCGGCAGTTCTCCGGCTCCACCGCGGGCGAGCCGTCGAGCAGCGCGCCGGCCGAGCCGACATCCAGCCGGCCGTAGGCGTACCCGGTCGGCAGCAGCACCGCGGTGGGGGCGAACCGGTGCCCGCCGATGTGCGTGCACTCCCACACCGACTCGCCGTGCAGGTCCGCCAGCGCCGCCGCGACCGGGCGGCCCAGCAGCGCGCAGCACACGTCGCGCCGACCGTTGGTGCACACCAGCAGCAGGCGATCGGACACCCGCTCGCCGAGCTGGCCGGGCTCGCCGGCCGCCGCGCGGGTGAAGTCCAGGTCGAACAGCGCCTTCGGGTCGCTGATCATCGTCCGCTCCAGCCACGTGTTCCCAGGCGCGGTGTGCGCGAGGTACACGTGCCGGGGGACCGGCCGGTGCCGGTCGGGGTGGCTGCCCGGCCGGCGGATCAGGACGATCCGGACACCGGTTCCGGCCGCCAAACCGGCTAACTCGCGCGCGACCCCCTCGTCGAGGTGGCTCGCGGACAGCGCGTCCCGACCCCACGGGCCGGGCTGTTCCAGGCACAGCCACGACCGCGCGGTGGCCGCGGTCCCGGCCAACGGCTCACCGATCGCCTCGGCCAGTGCCGAGCAACGCAGCGCGTCCATCCACAACAGACTCTCACGTCGACGCCCGCCGATGCGGTGACCCTCACCGTCATTTCGAGCGAAACCCCAGCCCGACCAGCGGGTGCTGCGGCAAAACTGGAGCCGGACTCGAGCCGGTTACCCACGCCCGAGCAACGTACCCCCGTTGACCTGCAGAATCTGCCCGGTCGTCCAGCCGGCATCCGGTGCCGCCAGATACGCCGTCGCGGCGGCCACCTCCTCCGGTGAGCCGGCCCGGCCCATCGGGATCCGCGCCAGCCTGCTCGCCACCAGCTCGTCGGTGAGCCGGCCGGTCCAGAACTCCGTATCCGGCACGAAACCGGGCGCGAGCACGGTCACCCCGTCGGCGGCCAGCTCCTCGCGAGCCCGAGCGCCCACGCGTGCAGCGCGGCCTTCGAGCCACCGTAAGAACCCGGCCCGCGCAGGCCGGCGACCGAGCTCAGCACCACGATCCGCCCGCCGGGCCGGGGGAGCGCGGACAGCAGCGCCGTCGTCAGCAGCACCGCGGGCAGCACGTTGCCGCGCACGTCCGCCGCCCACTCGGCCGCCACGCCCGCGAGCCCCTCGCCCGGCACACCGAAGCTGCCACCCGCGTTGTTGACCAGCACATCCACCCGACCGCCCGCGGTGAGCCGGTCCGCCAGGTCCTGCACCTGCGCCGGCTCGCTCAGGTCCGCCGTCTCGGTCGTCACCAGCGGCTCGGGCAGCCCCGCGTTGAGCTCGTCGGCCGCCTTCGCGAGCACGTCGGCCCGCCGACCGAGGATCACCACCGCGCAGCCGTCCCCGGCCAACCGGGCGGCGACGGCCTTCCCGATCCCGGTCCCGCCGCCGCTGACCACCGCTCGCCGTTCCATCCGACCTCCCGTTCGCCCACCTCGTACCCGCCGTCACGCTAGGGGCGAACGGCCGAGTTCGAAAACGAGTTACCTCGATCAATAGGGTGAGAACATGCCCCTCAAGGTCCCCTACGCCGAACCGGGCGTTCCGGACGCTCGAGGTCCAGCCCGCTACCTGCTGTGGTTGGTGAGGAAGCAACCGCGGCGCGTGTTCTTCGGCTTCCTGCTCGGCAGCACCTGGATGCTCGGCCTCGTCGTCCCGCCCTACCTGATCGCCCACGCCATCGACGACGGCCTGCGACCGAGGGACCTGGGACAGCTCGGCCTCTGGGTCGGCCTGATCTTCCTCGCCGGCATGGTCAACTCGCTCATCGGCATCATGCGCCACCGCACGATGACCTTCGTCCGCCTCGATGCCGGCTTCCGCACCGTCCAGGTCGTCATCCGGCACGCCGTCCGCGTCGGCGCCGAGCTGCCGCGCCGGGTCAGCACCGGCGAGGTCGTCTCCATCGGCGCCGCCGACCTCGACCGCGTCATGCGCACCATGACCACGACCGGCCCCGGTATCGGCGCGATCGTCTCCTACGCCGTCGTGGCCGTGCTCCTCATCGGCATCTCGCCGCTCATCGCGCTCGTCGTCCTGCTCGGCGTGCCAGCGCTGCTGCTCGCGCTCGGCCCGCTGCTCAACCGGATGCGCGACGCCGAGACCGCCTACCGCGAGCAGCAGGGCTCGCTCGCCGCCCGCGCCGGCGACATCGTCTCCGGCCTGCGCGTGCTGTGCGGCATCGGCGGCAAGGACCGGTTCGCCGCGCGCTACCACCACGAGTCCGACGCGCTGCGCGCCGAGGGCTACCGGGTCGGCGCGGTGTCCAGCTGGATCCAGGCCGTCATGGTCGGCCTGCCCAGCCTCTTCCTGGCCGCCGTCACCTGGCTCGCCGCCCGGATGACCGCCGCGGGCGACATCACCGTCGGCGAGATGGTCGCCGTCTACGGCTACGTCGCGATGCTCGCCACCCCGGTGTACTTCCTCATCGAGGGCGCCCAGGACATCAACCGCGGGCTCGTCGCCGCCCGCCGGGTCATCCGCGTGCTCAACCTCGAGCCCACCGTCCCCGACCGCGTCGCCACCCGGTGCCCGCCCCGGCCGGCCGACCTGCACGACCGGGAGTCCGGGCTCACGGTCCGGCCGGGAGAGCTGCTCGCGCTCGCCGCCGCCAGGCCCGCCGCCGCACTCGATCTCGCCGACCGGCTGGGCCGCTACGTCGACTCCGACGTCACCTGGGGCGGTCGACCGCTCGCCACCATGCCGGTCGACGAGGTCCGCCGCCGCATCCTCGTCGCCGACAACGAGGCCTACCTGTTCGCCGGCCCGTTGCGGGACGGCGTCGCCACCGAGCGCGACCACGACGACACCGAGATCCGGGCCGCGGTCCGGACGGCCGCCGCCGGGGACATCGTCACCGGGCTGCCCCGCGAGCTCGACTCGTGGATCGAGGCGCAGGGCCGCGACCTGTCCGGCGGCCAGCGCCAGCGGCTGCGACTCGTCCGCGCGCTGCTCGCCGATCCCGAGGTGCTGATCCTCGTCGAGCCCACCTCCGCGGTCGACGCGCACACCGAGTCCGTCATCGCCGCCCGGCTGCGCGAGACCAGGCGCGGCCGCGCCACCGTCGTCGTCGGCACATCGCCGCTGCTGCTCGACCGCGCCGACCGGGTCGCCTACCTCGTCGACGGCCGCATCGCCGCCACCGGCACCCACACCGACCTGCTCGCCACCGAGCCCGGCTACCGCGCCTTGGCCTACCGCGGCAGCGAGGAGGAGCTGGTGTGACGACCCCGTGGACGCCCACTACACCGCAGCCGCAGCACGGCTGGCGGCTCCCGGTGGCCGGCCGCGCCGCTGTCCGCCGCGCCAACTGGGAGCTCGTCACCACCGACCGGCGCGGCACGATCCTCGTCCTGCTCACCACCTGTCTCGCGGCCGTTGCCGGGCTCGCCGCGCCCTGGCTCATCGGCCGCATCGTCAACCAGGTCGGGGGCGGCCGTCCCGAAACGTCCACAGTGGACCTGCTGGCGCTCGCCATCGTCGGCTTCGCCGTCGCGCACGTGCTGCTCACCCGGATCTCCCACTACCTCGCGCACCGATTCGCCGAGCGCGCGCTGGCCCGGCTGCGCGAGGAGTTCGTCGACCGCACGCTCGCGCTGCCCACGTCGATCGTCGAGCGCGCCGGCACCGGCGACCTGATGGCCCGCACCACCGCCGACATCGCCACCGTCGGCAGTGCGCTGCGCGACGCGGCGCCCGAGGTGTTCGTCGGCCTGCTGCAGACCGTCTTCATCATCGCCGCCACGTTCGTGATCAACCCGCTGCTCGGCCTCTGCTCGGTCGCCGGCATCTCCGGACTCTGGTTCGCGGCCCGTTGGTACCTCAAGCGTGCCCGCGACGGCTATCTCGCCGAGGGCTCCACCAACTCCGAGATGTCCGAGACGCTCGCCGCCACCGCCGACGGCGCCTGCACCGTCGAGGCGTTCGGCCTGCGGCACCGCCGGGTCGCCGCCGGCGACGACCGGATCCGCGACGCCTTCCGGGCCCGGGTCCACACGCTGTTCCTGCGCAGCGTCCTGTTCCCGCAGATCGACTTCTCCTACGTCCTGTCCACCGCGATCGTGCTCGTGGTCGGCGGCGTGCTCTACGTCAACGACCTCGCCGACCTCGGCGCGGTGGTCTCCGCGGCCCTCTACACCATGCAGCTCATCGACCCGCTCAACCGCGTGCTCATGTGGATGGAGAGCCTGCAGCGCAGCAGCGCGTCGATGGCCCGGATCAAAGGCGTCGGCTCCGCTGCGTCGCCGGCCGGCACCGAGCCGCCGCCCGGTGGGCGGCCCCGCGACGACCGGCTCGAGGTCACCGGCGTCAGCTACGCCTACCACGCCGGGTACCGCGACGTGCTGCACGACGTCGACCTCGACGTGCGACCGGGGGAGCGGCTCGCGATCGTCGGCCCGTCCGGCGCCGGCAAGTCCACGCTCGGCCGGCTCCTCGCCGGGGTCGACGCACCACGGGCGGGCGCGGTCACCGTCGGCGGCGTCCCGGTCGCCGACCTCGCTCCGGACGAGCTGCGCCGCCGGATCGTGCTCGTCACCCAGGAGCACCACGTCTTCATCGGCACCGTCCGGGACAACCTCGCGATCGCCGCACCCGACGCCACCGACCGCGAGCTCCTCGACGCGTTCGCCGCCGTCGACGCCGACTGGCTGCACACGCTGCCCGACGGCCTCGGCACCGAGCTCGGCGCGGGCGGCACCGCGCTCGACGCCGCGCAGGCCCAGCAGCTCGCGCTCGCCCGCGTCGTGCTGGCCGACCCGCACACGGTGATCCTCGACGAGGCCACCGCGCTCCTCGACCCGGCCACCGCCCGGCACGCCGAACGCGCGATGGGGGCCGTGCTCGCCGGCCGCACGGTGATCGCGATCGCGCACCGGCTGCACACCGCGCACTACGCCGACCGCGTCGCGGTGATGGCCGACGGCCGGATCACCGAGCTCGGCAGCCACGAGGAGCTGGTCGAGGCCGGGGGAGCGTACGCGGGGCTGTGGCGGTCCTGACACGCCGCGAGCTGATTTCCGGATGCCGTGACCCGGCGTTTCCCCTAAGGTCGAGTTGATCACTGCTGATGAGGCGACACAGGTCGCCACGTTTCGTGGTGCCGATTTGGCGCTATGTCTACTTGTCTCCTCGGCCGTACCTCTCGGTGAGTTCCGCGCCGATCCGGGCGAGCTCGACCCGGACCGGCGCCGACTCGGTCACCTCGACCGTGGCGCCCCAACCCGCGATCCGTTCGGCGATCGACAGGGGAGTGTGGGCCGCGAGCCGCACTCGCGCCCGGCCGTCCTGCTCGCCGAGGACCTCGCAGTGCCGACCGAACTGCATGTGCAGCACGCGCACGAACCGCGGCTCGATCAGCACGACGGCCGACACGGGGGAGCGGCGCTGCTCCATCTCGTCGACGACCTCGTCCCACGCCGCGCCCAGCTCGAAGTCGTCCGGCCGGTGCGCCTCCTCCTCGGTCGCCGTGGCTTCCGTGATGCGGTCGATGCGGAACGTGCGCCGGCCCCGGCGGGGTCTGGCTCATCGCCTCGGCGTACGTCATGACGTCGCGCTCCGACGGCGTGAACACGTCCGACTCGCGCCAGCGCGGCACCTCGCGTGCCTTGGTTAGGTCGAGTCCCTCGTTGTGGGCCTGGAAGTAGCCGAGGTCCAGGCAGAAGCTGCAGCCGACCAGGCTGGCCACCGCCATGTGGGCGAACGTCTTCAGGTTCTCGTCGCACGCGTTCCATTTCCGCGCCTTGCGGCTGAGACCGAAGCCGGAGCTCAGCACCTTCCGGTTGTGCCACGCCACCTCGACCGGCTCGGGCACGTCGCCGAGCAGCTTGCGGGACATCCGCTTGACCATCGCGCCGTAGATGCCGGTCAGCTCCGCCTTCGGGATCCTGCTGGCCATGGGTTCCTCCTCCGACTGGGTGAGTCGGCATGAAGACACCGGGCACGAACCGCGTGTGACACCCGCGTCGCGCGGGTCGGGCCTACTGGGCGGCGTCCAGGCGGGCTCGCTGGTCGGCGCTCAGTTCGAGGTCGACCGCGGCGAGGCTTTCGTCGAGCTGGGTGACCGAGGATGCGCCGACCAGTGGGATGACCGGGAGGTCGCCGCCGATGAGCCAGGACAGGACGACCTGGTT
This sequence comes from Actinophytocola sp., assembly GCF_009379765.1. Lineage (GTDB taxonomy): Bacteria > Actinomycetota > Actinomycetes > Mycobacteriales > Pseudonocardiaceae > Actinophytocola. The sequence goes on from NZ_WHTD01000023.1 coordinate 68,798, forward strand.
GGGGGTCGCGCCGGTCTCCGCGGCCACCTCCCGCAGCGCCTTGAGCCGCACCGGGGTGCCCGCGTGGTCGTGCTCGGGGCCAAGGGGCTTGTCGTGGCGTACGTAGGCGCCGCTGAGCAGCGGGGTGTACGCGACGAGGGTGAGGGACGGCTCGTGGCGCACGTAGTCGAGGACGTCGCCGCCGGCCACCCCGAGCTCGCCGTCCGGCGAGTGCCGGTTGCCCATGTCGGTGCGTTGCCGCAGGTATGTGTGGTGGTACTGGAGCACCTCGTACCCGGGGAGGCCGGCCGACGCGGCCAGCCGGCGGCTCCGCTCCACCCGCCAGCTCCAGTGGTTGCTGACGCCCAGCAGGCCGACGCTGCCGTCGGTCACCAGCGCCCCGAACGCCTCGACGGTCTCCTCCATCGGGACCTTCGGGTCCTGGCCGTGCGCGTAGAGCAGGTCCAGCCGGGACACGCCGAGCCGCTCGCGGCTGCGGGCGCAGGACTCGCGGATCACCGCGGCCGAGAGCCCTTCGAGGTTCGTGGTGAGGGTGGTGCTCGGCTCGAGCGGGCGGCCGGCGAGCTTGGTCGCGATCAGGACCTCTTCGCCGACGCCGTTGGCGCGGCGCCAGCGCCCGAGCAGCGACTCGCTCTCGCCGCCCTGGGTCCCGTTGACCCAGTACGCGTAGTTGTTGGCGGTGTCGATGAACGTCCCGCCCGCCGCGACGTAGCGATCGAGGATGGCGTAGGAGGTGGCCTCGTCGGTGGCCGTGCCGAACAGCATGGCGCCCAGGCTCAGCACGCTGACCTCGCGGCGGGTCCCGGGACTCACACCCAGAGTGCGGTACTTCATGGCGGCGAGTCTGAATGCTGGAGCGTCCTCCAGGTCAAGGCCCCGGTCTCCTATCCCTGACCCACGGGGCGAAATCAGTTGGCGGGCTTGCCGAACCAGCGGGAGAGGTGGTCGTCCAGGTCCTGCTGATCGTCGCCGATCCAGGCGACGTGGCCGTCGGGGCGTAGCAGGACGCACGGAACATCCAGTACCGCAGTGGGATCCGCGA
>NZ_WHTD01000030.1 GCF_009379765.1 Actinophytocola sp.
CCACCGGCATCGAGATCAGCAACAAAGAAATGAAAGAACTCCCGATCACCCGCGACCCCTGGCATGGCGACTGGAACTACACCCTGCACCCGACGCACGACACGCCCGAGCCGCACTGACTTGATTCGCTACGAGCCCTTAGCTGAAATGGTTCACACCATTCTGCCGCAAGTTCTACGCTTGGCTAATGATCCAGTTGCGACTGGCTGCCGGCGACCTGGAACGGATGCGGTTCGACGTCTCGCCGATGGTCGAGGTGGTCCAGAGCGGTCGCATGCTGAACTCGGGCAGGTGGCGTCCGCCCTATCGGGAGTGGTATGCCGAGGCGCGTGCCCGGGTCCGCGCGCTTGACACGCAGCTGCTGGCCTTGCTGCTGCCGGACCGTCCGTTCATCGCCGACTTCCTGGTCGCGCGGCCGGGCCATGCGTCCACGATCGACGAGCACCTGCGAGCGATCGCCGAGTACCCCGCGGATCGTCTTCGGGACGACCTGCTGGTGGTGTGGCCCGACCGGCGGCCACCGCGGCTGGTCGAGTTGCTGGCCGACCCGGTCGGCGCTTCTCGGCGGATTGCCGACCTGCTGCATGGGTACTGGACGCTGCTCATCGAGCCGCACTGGCGGCGGATCCACGCTGTGCTGCGCGACGACGTGGCCTATCGCGCGACGCGGCTGGCGTCCGACGGCGTCGACGGCATGCTTGCCGACCTGCACCAGGAGCTCAGCGTTGCCGACGGCACGTTGTTGATCGACAAACCGCGGCACAAGGGGGCGCTGACCGCGAACGGACGATTCCAGGTGGACAAAATCGTCATATCGGGCGGTCGTTTAAGTCTCCGTCGAACAGAACCAACGGCCTCCAAGATCACCGGGGTGGTCCAGCTGCTGCGATCTGGGTTTTGGTGTTGTGTTGGGCGCTGCCGTGCGGGGTCGGGTCGTAGGTGGTGTCGTCCTGCCAGCAGCGCCAGATGACGCGGACCCAGGCTCGGGCGAGGATGCGGACGGCGTGGGCGTGGTCCTTGCCGGAGGCTCGGGCTCGGTTGTAGATGTCGGCGACCCAGGGCCGGGTCGGTGACCCCGGCCGGTGCCGTGCGCAGTCGGGTGAGCAGGACCGCGCCCTTCGGCAACGTCTGTTCGATCTCCCGAGGGAGCCTGGGTTTCCTGGCTGTGCGGGCGATCTTCCGGCGCGTCGGTGGTCGGCGTTCGTAAACGGGCCTGCTTGATGCGCCGCCATATCGCGGCGATCTTCCCGGGAAGCAACGTCATCACGCCGGTCGGCCGGCGGACATATCCCTTTTCGTAGAGCAACGTCGCACCTGCTGGACGAAGTCGCAGGGCGCCGACACCGCGCTCGGGTCGGTCAATGATCTCGTCGTGGGCGTTGAATGTCTGCCATCGCTCTATCTTCACCACTTTGTGTCCGTATTTGTAGCGCCTCGAACGGTTGTGGTGCCGGCACCGGGCCCACTCGCCAGGAACCCAGTTGCGACACGGCCAACCTTTGCTCGTCCGGGGGTACAAGCACTGCGCCGGCCACACGCGGCCTCGGAGCATCCACCGGATGACGGATACCGAGGCGACGTAGAAAGGAAACACGCCGCCGATCCACAACGGCCATGGGACGCTGGAGATGGAAGCGAGCCAGTCGAGATCCACTGCAGCGTCGCCGGAAGCAGCGACAAGTAGTCGTTCACCGGAACCCCCGCCCAGAGCGCGACCGACAGTATGGGAAGCATGCTGTCATCTGGGCAAGTCCATGTCCGCAGGGTGCGCCGTGGACATCCATAACTGAAGCGGTCGTAATGCAGATGCGGTGCCACACCTGGCCAGGTGTGACCGACGCGGGCCGAGCTGGCTCGACGAACCAGGTCAGAAACACCTACAGGCCCGCCGAGTTCGATTAATCCGGCCACGCGTGGCCCGGAGTTTGATTACGCTTCGGACGTTCGCGGCGGGCGCCGCTGGACGGTCCGGTACTGTTGGCCGCCCGGTGTCCAGGGGCGACCTAGGACGAACGTGACCGGGATTGTGACGCATTTCCGATCTGGGCTGGTGGATGGTGGTCGAGCTGCGGGAAGGTGAGGCGCCGGCGTTGAACACGGCGGAATCTGGGGCAGACGACGAAGGCGGCTCGCCCTCTGCCGACATCGAGGGAGCGTTGCGACAGCTCGCCGACCGGATTGGGCGGGAGCATGAGCGGGCAGCGTTTCGAGAGTCGATTATCGATCGGCTTCACGAGGAGAACCAGGAACTGCGGCGGGACCAGCTCACGACGGCGATGGAGCCGGTGAGGGCTCGCCTGTACCAGTTGCACGAGACGCTGCGGCGGGAGGCCCGGCGGTGGGCGTCCGGCGAGGCGCCGGGTGTGGAGCACGTCGCCCCGTTGCTGGACGCGCTCGCCGATGACGTCGTGGACACGTTGGGCCGCACCGGTGTTGAGCCGCTGGACGTCGAGGTGGGGGAGCGTTTCGACCCGAGCCGGCACCGGCCGCGTGAGGCGGCGGGCGACGCGGACACCGTGGTTGAGGTACTGACGATGGGATTCGCCAGCGGGGAACGGGTGGTCAGGCGTGCCGATGTCGCGGTCGGCCGTGCCGCGGAAGCGGACCCGGACACTGAGACGATCTGATAGGAGACACCCTTTCATGGCTGTGTTTGGCATCGACCTCGGGACGACCTACTCGTGTGTCGCGCATCTCGACGATGTCGGCCGTCCGGCCGTTGTGCGCAACGCCGAGGGCGCCGACACCACGCCGTCGGTCGTCTACCTCGAGTCCGTGGACAACATCGTGGTCGGATCCGTCGCGAAGAACACCGCGGTCATCCACCCGGATCTCGTGGTCAGCCTGATCAAACGGGAAATGGGGCAGGACTACGTCACGCCGGAGATCCACGGGCGGACATACGTGCCGGAGGAGGTGTCTGCCCTCATTCTGCGCAAGCTCACCGCGGACGCGGAACTGTTCACCGGCGACTCCGCCAACGACGTGGTGATCACCGTTCCGGCCTATTTCGGCATCGCCGAACGCGAGGCGACCAGGAGGGCCGGGGAGATCGCCGGGCTGAACGTCATCGACATCGTCAGCGAGCCCATCGCGGCGGCCATCGACTACGGCGTTCTCCGGCCGGACGAGGACCGCAGCATCCTGGTGTACGACCTGGGCGGCGGGACGTTCGACACCACGGTGATCACCATCCGCGGCGGTGACATCGAAGTGGTGTGCACCGACGGCGACCACAACCTCGGCGGTGCCGACTGGGACCTGCGGCTCGTCGAGCACCTCGCCAAGGACTTCACCGCGCAGCATCCGGATGCCACGGATCCGTTGGAGGACCGGGAGACCGAACAGGAGCTGCGCACCCTCGCCGAGGACATGAAGAAGGACCTCTCCTCGGCGACGCAGCGCACGGTGCGGGTCGTGCACGACGGCCGCCGGGCCACCGTCGAGGTCAGCCGTGACGTGTTCGAGGAGATCACCCACGACCTCGTCGACCGGACCGTCGACATCACCCGCCGCATCGTGGAGGAGGCCGGCCGGCGTGGTGTGACCACGTTCGACGACGTCCTGCTGGTCGGCGGCGCGACCCGGATGCCCGTGGTGCGCGCGCGGTTGGTGGCGGAATTCGGCTTCGACCCCAAGCTGCACGACCCGGACCTGTCGGTGGCCAAGGGCGCCGCCCGCTACGCGTTCGAGGAGACCTACCGGCGGCTGCTGTCCTCCGGGGAGACCGGCAAGGCGAACGAGATGGCCGACCGGGCCGGCCTGTCCGACAAGGCGCAGGAGGCGATGTCCAACCGGCAGATCCGCACGGTCGCCTCGCGCAGCTTCGGCATCAAGGCGGTACGCCGTGACAACCGCACCGACTTCGTCGCGCACCTGATCCACGCCAACGACCAGCTTCCCGCCGACGTCACCGAGGAGTTCGGCACCATCGACGACGACCAGCGGGCCATCCTGGTCGAGGTCATGGAACAGGCCGGGCCGAGGGAGTCGGACCTGGTGGAGAACAACAACCGGATCGCCGAGGGCGAGATCGAGATCCCGCCGCGGAAGCCGGCCGGCTGGCCCATCGACGTCACGTTCCGGCTTAGCACGAGTGGTCTGCTGCGGGTGGCCGCCGTGGAGAAGGAGACCGGCGTCCGTCTCGAGTTGTCCGTCCAGGTCGGCGGGATGACCGACGAGCAGGTGGAGAGCGCGCGGAAGTCCATCGCGCTGACCCGGGTGAGCTGACCGTGTCCAAGGTGCACCCGAATGGCCTTTGACGACAAACGTTACGTCGCCGAGGTTCTCGAACCCGCCAGAAGGGCGGGTACTCTGCCGGAGCTCGCGCAGCGGTACCAGATCGACGAGACCATGCCACCCGCCGAGGTGGTCGCACGCGTCGACGAGGTTCGCCGTGCCTGGCGCCGGGCCCGGCAGCAGGCCAGGTTCACTACGCTGGTCAACCGGCTGACCGCCGAGCACAGTGAGCTGGAGAAGCTGTTTGAGGCGGCCCGCCGCGATGACGCCGGACCGCTGCGCAAGGAGTTGCGCAACCGCAGGAAGCACGCCGCAGGGCGGGTGGCCGAGCTCGTCGCCGAGGTGGTCGCGATCGCCGGTGAGCTCGGGCGGATCACGCCGCAGGTGCTCGACGACGCGGCCACCCGGCACGGCATCCCGCTCGACGATCTGGAAGCGCTCACCCGCGCCGGTATCGACGGGGTCGAGATTTGCGAGCCGGACGAGCTGCCGGCGAGCGCGCCCATTCGCGCCTTCGAGGCCTATCGCGCTTCCCTGCAGGTGCTCGGACACCGCCACGCCTCGGACTTCCTCGCCGAGAAACGGGTTTCCGGAGCCTCGATCTTCGATCGGTTCGCCGTCGCCGGCGAACCTCGGCTCCGGTTCGACCGTCCTACGCTCGCGGCGCTGCGTGACCGGTGGGCCGAGCGGCCCCGCAACGAGCGCTCCACCAGCGCGGACACAATTCGAACGGCGCTGCAGGGCGTAGTCGGTACTGGCCAGGACGCGGTCCTTCGGCTGCTGCAGTACGAGATCGCCGAACAGCTGAGGGATCGCCGGCGCGGCGGCGTTCCGGACGGCATGCTGGTCACGCACGCGGTCTCGCTGGGGATCGCGCCCGAGGGCGCACGCCGGCTGGTGTTCGCCATCCGCCACGAGGATCTCAGCACCGGCGCCAGCTCGCTGCACCGGCAGCTGAGCGCGCTGCGCGAGGCCGGCCAGATCTACGAGGCCGGCCAACTCGTCGACACGGTGTCGCTCCCGGAGGACACGAAGGAACTGGCCGCCGAAATCGGGCGCCTGGTGGCGGCCGCCGTGGACCTGAGGAACCAGGCCACGGACGGCCCGACGCGGAACCTGGGGCCGGCCGAAGTGGACCGTCGGTGGCGCTCGCTGAGCGAGGCCCGTCGGCTGGTGCCCGACCTGCCGTCGGTCGGCGAGGCGATGCGTCGCCTGGTACCTGCCCCGCCGACGGACGTCCGAGTGGCCGTCAGCGCGGGCGTCGTGTCGGTGAGTTGGCAGGCATCCCGGTCGAATGCCGGAGACCTGACGTACCAGGTGATCCGCCAGCGGGACCGACCGCCGGCGAACGCGCTGGACGCCGAGCTGACGGTGGCGCGGACGGACGGGCTCGCGGCGCGGGACCAGACGCCGAGGGTCAACGAGACGCTCTACTACGCCGTGTTGACCCAGCGGGACGGCACGGCTTCCGCCACGCTGGCGGTCAGTGGGCCGGTACTGGTCCGGCCCGAGCCCGAGGGGATTCGGCTGCACGCCGGCGACGGCGTCGTCGAGGGGCGTTGGCGACTACCCGCCAAGGCCGAGCGGGTCCTGGTCCGTCGGGTCGCGGAGGGCTCGCCCACGGCCACGGCCACGGTCGGTGTGGAGATCGCCGCGGACGCCAACGGTTTCCGGGATCTCGGCGTGCGGAACAACACCACGTACCGGTACTGGATCGGCGCCGTCTACCTGGACCGGTTGGGCTCGGCGGCCACCACGGTCGGGACGGTGCTCTCGGCGACCCCGACCAGGAAGCCCGAACCGGTTCGGTCGTTGCGGGTCCTGCTGGACTCGGGCGACGCCGAACGCCTTCGGCTCGAGTTCGCCGCGCCCGAGCACGGCACGGTGGAGATCGTGGAGCTCGCCGATCGTCCACAATGGCCGATGGGCAAGGAGCTGGAGCTGGCGGCCGCCCGCAAGGCCGGTACGCCGGTCGCCGGTATGCCGACGCCGACCGGGCTGACCGTCCGCCGGCCCGCGCACCCGGTGTTCTACCTGGCGCTCACGGTGGCCGGCGACATGGCGGTGGTCGGCGCGGTCACCGAGTTCGTCTGGGTCGCCCCGCTGACGGGACTGACCGCGCGACGGATGGGAACCGAGGTCACGCTCGGCTGGCAGTGGCCGACCGGTCTCGGCACCGTGGAGGTCGGCTGGTCGCAGGCGGGCGAGGAGCCTCGCCAGCAGCGCGTGACCAAGGCGAGCTACCAGGCCGACGGCGGCGTGCGCCTGCCGGCGGACCCGGCCATCGCGGTGGCGATCGTCGTCCGGCCCGTGGTCCGGGTCGGCGCCGAGGACCGAGCCGGCGTGGAACAGCGGATCAGCGTGCCCGGCCGGCTGTTGGCCCGGTACGGGATCACCTGGCGCGGTCCGCCCTGGCGCCGGTGGGTTCTGGTGGAGGTGTCGGCCGAGCAGTCCGTTCGGATCGAGCGGCTGGTGCTGGGCCTGCGGCCCGGCCGGGTGCTCCCGCTCCGGCTCGACCAGTGCACGCGGCTGGGCGAGCTGTCCGATGTGGAGCTCGCGCCCGACCGGCCCGCCCGGATGGAGATCGCGGCGCCGAGCCAGGCCCGGCCGTACTGGCTGCGCTGTTTCGTCGAGGGCGACGGCGTCGAGTTGCTCGATCCGCCGACGGACCAGTTACGAAGGGACTGAGTGCATGACGGTGGCGGGAATCGCCGGTCGCGGGAAGGACCTCACCTGCCCGTACTGCTTCGAACGGGTGCCGCGGCGGCGCGTGGAGTTCCGTTGCCGCGGCCGGGTCGCCGGCCAGTCGGGATGCCAGGAGGTCCCCGACGAACGACACGCGGCGTTCACCCGGCAACCGCCCGAGCCGCGACCGCCGGTGTTCGCCGCGGACGGCCGGCAACCGAGGGCGACCTGCCCGAAGTGCGAGCTGGAGTCCGCCCAGCGGGTCTGCCCGGCGTGTCACACCCACCTGCCCGGCTCGTACCTCGACGCGACCAGCCGGATCGTCGCCCTGGTCGGCGCCAAGGGCGCCGGCAAGAGCACCTACATCGCCGTGCTCATCCACGAGCTGCAGAACCGGGTCGGCGAAGAGCTGCAAGCCTCCCTCGTCGAGTGCGACGACCGCACCCGTCGCCGCTACCGCGAGGAGTTCCACGCGCCGTTGTTCGGCTCCCACCGGCTGCTGCCGGTCACCCAGTCTGCGGCCACCCGGCTCAACGACCCGCTGATCTACACGCTGACCCTCGGCCGGTCCGGGTTGCTGCGGCGCGGGAACCCGGCGCTCACCCTGGTGCTGTTCGACAACGCGGGCGAGGACTTCACCAGCGACGAGTCAGTGGACCGACACCTCCGCTACCTCGGTGCGGCCGACACGGTGATCTTCCTGGTGGACGCCGACGACCTGCCGGGAGACGCCCCGCAGGACGTGATCGGCCGGGTCACCGAGATGCTCCGCACGCAGCACGGCATCCCGGCCGGCCGCCCGCTTCCGGTGCCGGTCGGGGTGGCGCTGACCAAGATCGATGCCATCGCCGACCAGCTGTCCCCGGCGTCGGCGCTGCGGCGCCCCCGGCCCGCCTCGGGTTCGTTCGACCCGGCCGACCGGGAGGCGGTGCACGAGGAGGTTCGGGCACTGCTGGACAGCTGGCAGTCCCGCGGGCTGGACCTGTTCCTGGAGCACAACTTCCGCACGTACAACCTGTTCGGCCTGTCGGCGCTCGGCAACACACCGCAGGGCGAGGTGGTGGACCCGCGCGGCATCCAGCCGTACCGGGTGGAGGATCTGCTCCTCTGGCTGCTGCATCGGTTCGGGATGTTGCCCACGCGGCGGCGAGGGAGGAGCTGACCGTGGCCCAGCAACTGCACTACACCTCGGCCGAGCGAGGGCTGGCGGGGCACGCCGGGTTCCAGTTCGTGGCGGAGAGCTCGACGGTGACGCCGGACGTGCGGCATGTGGTGATGCCGTTCATGTCCTACCGGCCGCCACCGGACACGCCGCCGCAACCCGACTCCCGACAGTGCGCGGACCTTCCGGTCTCGCTGTGCTACCAGCGGGTCGCCGGGCACGCGATGCTGGTGCGGTGCCGTTACCTCGGCCAGGACTACTCCGGCCGGTACGGCAACTTCTTCGGCCACGCCGTCGTCGCAGGGGACGAGGAGCTCGAGGGGATCCGCCCGATCGAGCTGTGGGGTGCCGCGTTCTGGGCCGAGCGGCCGGCACCGACCGACACGCTCGCGGAGCTGGGTGAGGTCACGCCCGGCCCGGAGATCAGCCCAGACCTCGTGACGCGCCATCTCAGTTCGTTGGGGGAGTGCGGATACGCGCAGCTCGGTGCGTTGCTGGACGCGGTGCTGGACTGCCTGGCCGGCCGCACCGGCCGGGTCATCCTGTCGACCGAGCGGGCCGGCGACGTTGCCGTGTGGATCGCCGCACTGTCCTACTCGCTGCCCTTCGAGGTGGCCGCCGACCTGAGCTTCACCACGTACACCGCGGATCCGGAGTCCGCCCAGCAGCGGCTGGTCGGTACCACCCCGACCGTGCTGTCCGCGATCGCCCGGCCCGGACGGGCGTTCCGGCTGGACGGGGCGGACGGGATCGTCGACCCGCCGGGCCGGTTCGCCGAGATCGTGGTGGGCGCGTGGCGAACGGCGAACCTGGAGACCATCGACGCGCTGAGCGACCTGGCCGGGCGTCTCGACGACGACCTGGCTCTCGCCGGCACGGTGACGGCCTTCTCGCTGGGCAGCGAGCTGCGGCCGGACGAGTCGGTCGCGATGGTCGAGGCGCTGCGTCGGGCGGGGCGCGGGCTGCCCGAATGGCTCTGGCGGAATCTCGCGATGGTGCTACCGAGGGTCGGCGCCGACCTCGCGGCGGCCATCTACCAGGCGGCGGACGAGCCGCGTCGCCCGGAGCTCGCCGGCCCGGCCGGTGAGCCGTTCGCGGCCGCGCTGCTCGCCGCGGACGAGCTGACCGAGGTCGTGCGGTTGCTGCGGCTGGCCGCGACCGCCGGCCTGAGCATCCCCGACGGTGACGTGGTGGGAGCGGCCTCCGGCTGCACCAGAAGGGGCCGCGGCGATGTGCTGGCCGCGCACGGGGCCTGCCCGCGCAGGTACCGGCAGGCCCTGTTGACCGGCATGTTGAGTGGCCTGGCCGCTACCGACGAGGCGATCCGCCGGACCATGCTCACCCCCGCGGTCTGCGACTGGCTCGTCGACGTCCAGTGGCCGGCCGGGCACGAGCTGGTCCCCGCCGTGTGGGTGTCCGTCGGCACCAGGAACCCCGGCCGGCGGGACGAGCTGACGGCTCGGATCGCCCGGGAGGCCGACCGGCCGCCGGTCGAGCGAGCCGAGCTGGTCGTGGCGATGTGGGGCCGCGAGGTGCCGTCACCCAGCCAGGGGTTGGCCGTCGTCGAGACCGTCGGCCGCGCCGTCGCGGCTCAGCCGGCACTGCTCGGGCTGGTCGGCCGGGCCCTGGCGACAGGTCGGCTGGAGGCCCAGGGCACGGCCAAGCTCGCCGTGGCCGTCGCCGAGTTGTCTCCTGTGGACGGTTCGTACGGCGTGGCCGAGACCGGGCGGGCCGCTGCCCGGGCGGTCGCCGACGCGCATCTCGTGATGGACCTCAAGGCCCTGCACGAAGCGCTCACCAACGACCGGGACCTGGCGACACCCTTGGCGCGGCTGCAGCGGAGCCGCACGTCGGGCACTGCCGCCCTCGTCGACACGGTCACCCGGGCCGTTGCGGAGGAGCTGCTGGGAGTGCACCTGAGACTCCTGGTGGGCCTGTACCGCAGGCTCTCGCCCGAGCTGCGGTCGGCGATCGGACTGGCCTGGGCGGACCTGGACTACCGGACGCCGTCCGACGTGACCGTGCTGGCCGAGCTGGTCCTGGCCCTGCGCCGCGATCGGCTGGGCGTACCGGAGCTCGACAGGCGGTTGGTGCGGCTGCTGGACCGCAAGTCGACCCGGCAGCGCGTCGAGCAGGGGCTGCGCCGCCGGGACTCGAAGCTGCTGGACGAGCTCGCCGAACTGACCAAAGCGGCCGGGTCCGAGAAGCGCGGCGTCCTCGGCATGTTCACCCGTAAGCGCGACAGCTGAAGGAGGGTCTCGGTATGCCACTCCTGTGGTTGTTGGGCTTCGGCGCGTGGGCTTTCGGTCTGTATATCCAGATCACGTACGTGGTCCTGCCTGCGGCGGTGGCGTCCGTGGTCGTCTTCGCACTCGTGGTCGTGTGGTTCTACCTGCGCGCGGTCTGGGATGTGCTGACGGACCGGACGCGTAGCGGGATCGCGACGCCGCCGTTCCGGCAGCAGGACGACAGGTCGGGCCCCGAGCCGGCGTTCCTCGCCTACCCGCTCCGCCAGATCTGGATCGACCTGTGGCAGATCGTCCGGGATGCGCTGGAGAGCACCCGCGACGGTGCGAGGAGCGCCATCGGGTGGGTCAGGCAAACCGTCGACATATCGGTCGGCGGGTGGTCGACGATCGGCATCGTCGCGCTGGTCCTCCTGCCGACGTCGGCGGCGCTGGTGTTCGGTGCTGCCGCCGGGGTGCTCGCCGGCCTGGCCGCCTATGTCGGTATCGTCCTCGCCACGGCCGCGCTGATGCTGGTGCTGGCCGTGGTGTGGGCACTCGTCTGGCTCGCGTTGGCCGCGGTCGAAGGCCTGTTTCGGCTGTGGCGCAGGATTCGCCAGTCCTGTCCGTACGCCGGGTGCTACCGGCGGATCGCGCTGCCCACGTACGAATGCCCACGGTGCGGGCAGCGGCACCGGCGGATCGCGCCCAACGAGTACGGCCTGCTCCGGCACGACTGCCGGTGCGGCGCGGCGCTGCCGACCGCGATCGTGCTGGGCCGGCACCGGATGACCGCGTTGTGCCCGCACTGCAACCGCCCGCTGCCGCAACGTGTCGGCCGGGTCCCGGTGGTCACCGTGCCCGTCGTGGGCGGCCCTGCGGCGGGCAAGACCACGTTCCTGTGTCTCGCGGTCAGCGCGTTGCACACCCGGCTGAACGACGTCGGCGCCGCGGTCGGCTTCGCGGAGCCGGCGCAGGAACGGGTGTTCTCCGCGGGTCGGCGCCAGCTCCGCGAGGGCGGGGTGCTGGACAAGACCGTGCAGCGAATGCCGGACGGCGTCATGCTCGACGTGGGCATCGGCGGTCGGTCCGACCGGATCCTCTACCTGTTCGACCCGGCGGGTGAGTCCTATGCCGCGGCGGATGGAGTCGAGGCGCAGGGCTACCTCGACCACGCCGAGGGGTTGATCATCGTGGTCGACCCGTTCGCCGTCGACGCCGTCGTGCGCTCCCTGACTCAGGCCGAGCGCGACGCCACTCGCACGGTCGCCGGTCCGGTCGGCACCGCCGAAGCACAACCGGAGGGTGTCGTCGGCAGGCTGTTCGACCTGTTGCGATCCCGTTCCGGCGCCACGAAGCTGCGCCGCATCGCCGTCGTGGTCAGCAAGACCGACGCGCTCGAGAAGACGGCCATCGGCCGAAGTCTCGGTGCGGACGGCGACGTCCAGTCCTGGCTCAACCAGGTCGGCTGGGGCAACAACGTCCGGCTGCTCGAGCAGAACGCGACCGAGGTCGGCTACTTCAACTCCGCACTCGACCTCGCCGACGATCGTTACCTCGAGCCCCTCCAGTGGCTCGCCGGCATCTCCGTCAACGGCAACGTCCAGCCACCCAAGGAGAATCCGCCGCTGGAGCCGAAGGGCGACAAGGTCACCGTTCCCCACGGCTACCGTCTCGGCCGCGGCGTCACCCTCGTGACGTCGCTGACCGCCGGTGTGGCGGCCACCACCCTCGCCGCCGGCGGGATCATCGGCGGGATCACCGGCGCCTTCGACGAGTCCGCGTCTCCCTCCACTCTGGACTCCTCCCGCGTGGTCGGACGCTCCGACTGATGGGCGGGATCTTCATCAACTATCGGCGAAATGCCCCGGCCGAGGTGGTCGACGGGATCTACCAGCGTCTCCGCGACTACTTCGGAAAGGAGCAGGTCTTTCTCGACCGGGAGTCCATCAGCTTGGGGGCTACCTACTGGGACGAGATCTACAAACGAGTGCCCGACGTCGACGTGCTGCTCGTCCTGGTGCACCGAGAATGGTTCACCGAACGGGACGAGAACGGGACCCGGCTGCTCGACCGCGAACGTGACTGGGTGCGCGAGGAGATCGAGCTCGGCCTGAAGTCCGGAACGAGAATCATTCCGGTGCCCCTCGACGATGCCGACTGGCACGCGAACGCCGACCTCCCGGCGTCCATCCTCTCGATCCGGGGCAACCAGTTCCACCGGGTGTGCCGCGAGTCTGCGGCCACCGACGTGGACACGCTCATCGAGCGGCTCAAGTCCGATGTGGCCCCGACCTGGACGCCGGGCGATGGTGGCGACGCCGAGCCGAGGCGTCCCGGTTGGTGGCTCGGTGTCCTCACCGGCCTGTGCTCGCTGCTCGCGCTCGCCGGGCCGCCGATCCTCGTGCGCGACGACTCGCCCACCGCACCCGGCGAACTGCCACCACTCGTGCCGACCGCCTGGCTGTTCGCGGTCGTGATGCTCGCCGTCCCGATCGTGTTCCTGTTCATCCACGTGCCGTTCGGAAAGGTCATCGGCTCCTGGGAGCGGGAGGTTCACCGCGCCCCGACCGACCGATACAACCGGGTGGTTCTGCTGGCCGCCGGGATGTTCCTGCTGATCCTGGTCTGGCTCACGATCAGCACGGACATGACCGACTCCGGCCGGCTGTTCGTCTTCGTCAGCCTGTTCATCACCGCCCTGTGGGCCTCCGTGACGATGCTGCGCAACGAGCGAAAGGATCGGGATCTCGACGACCGCTGGCCACACACCCTGGGCCGCCCCCTCCGCGCTCCCGCGGTGCGCCGTGCCATGGTCCGGCTCGACCACCGGCTCACCACCTGGCCCCGCAAGCTGTCCCGCGAGCAGGAGGACAAGGCCACCTGGATGCTCGGCCGGCTCACCGAAGCCGCCCAGAACCTCGACGCCGAGACCACGCGGCGCCGACCGCGCTGGCTGTTCGACGACCACCGCTTGGGCCTCAGCGGCTACGCCTTCTGGATCAGCGCCACCACCGGTTTCCTCGCCGCCTCGGCGGTTCCGGAGCTCCGCGCGGGAACGGCCACGCTCCGGCTCTGGCTGCTCCTGGCCTTCGTCTTCGCCGTCACGTGCCTCGCGATAGTCCTGACCGTCGAGCTCGGCTACCGCCAGCATCGCCGCTGGCGGCGACGCCTCGCCCGGGAGGTCACCGAGACCGTCGCGACGTTCAGGGGGCGGCTGGACATCCTCACCTCACCGCCGCCGTGGGACACGCGGCAGAAGTGAGCTGACAACCCGACGCACGGCCGCGGTGTTACTTCCCACGGACGGCGGCGGTCGGTGAGCATCGTCGCGCCTGGCTGTAGGGAGAGCAGAATCGCTGTGCGGCCGGTCATCCGGTCGTTGGTGCGCTGCCTCGGGAAGGCCGCCGGAGCAGCAGGAGCAGTGGCTGCAGGAGAAAGCCGCCAACGGCGCCACCTCAGTCAGTGGGTAGCGGGCGGCGATCTTCGCGGTCAGCACGCCGTCGCGGAGCAGGCCGAAGACGTGTGTGAGGTCGGTGCGTATCAGGCCCGGAACGCCTCGCGCTTGGCCGAGTCCGGCTTGCCCGCGCCCGACCACACGTTGTAGAAGCTCGCGTGCTTGCGGGTGGGCAGGTAGTTCCAGAACGCCAGTTTCGCCATCAGGTGCAGGAAGCTGAGCAGCACCGGAGTGGTGTCGTCGAGCTTGCTGGCGATGCTGTAGGAGACCAGGGTGCCGGTGCGGTTGAGCAGCCGGTGGGAGACGGTGATGCTCTTGCCTGCGAGGTGGTCGAACACGGCGTCCACGCCGTCGGGGGCCACCGCACGGACACGCGCGGCGACGTCGGGATCCCGGTAGTCGATCGGCTCGACTCCCAGCTCGCGCAATGCCTCGTGATGGCGCGGGCTGGCGGTCCCGATCACGCGGACGCCCGCGTGCCGGGCGAGTTGCACCAGGATCGAGCCCACGCCGCCGCTGGCCCAGCACGAGCACGGTCTGCCCGGCTTGCACCTTTCGCGCTGTGGTGCAGCATCTGGTAGGCGGTCAGCCCGTTGACGATCAGGGTCTCCGCCTCGTCGGCGCTGATCCCGTCGGGCACCTCCACCAGGTCGGCGGCGGCCAACAGAACGGCGGTGGCCCAGTCACCCGTCTTGGTCAGTGCGGCGACCCACCGGCCGAGCAGCGCGTGGTCCACGCCGGGACCGACGGCCTCGACGACGCCGACGAGGTCGTAGCCGGGCACGAACGGGAATGCGGGCTGGCCGTAGTAGCGGCCTCGGCGCATCGCGCTCTCGGCGAAGGAAACAGCGGTCGACTCGACGCGCACCAGGGCCTGGCCGGCCGCCGGTGCCGGCAGCGAGCGCTGGACCAACTGCAGTCCGGACGGTTCGACCTTGCCCGGCAGCACCACCTCAGTGGCTGTCACGGTGGCCTCGGTGGGGATGGTCGTCTCAGCCATGGCCGGCTCCTCGAAGGTGGCGGCTACGGAGGTTCCAAGCAGCGATCGCGGCCGGCGTTGATCCGAGCGCGCTCGTGGAGGCGATCAAGTCGGCGCAGGCGGAGATCGACAACGCTCCGGCGCCCGAGCTGATGGACGTGGCCGAGGTGTATGGGCGGATCGACTCGCTCGGCGAGTGCCGGCGACGCTCAACGATGCGTCGGGAGAGGGGCTCGTCGAGGGCTACCGGCTGCGGGTCCTGGGGGATAGGTCGGCGACGAACGGAGCAGTGAACTCCTCGCCTTCCGGCACAGATCGCCTTCGGTCCGGTGTCGAACGTCGCTGTCGGCAGTGCGACCTGACGACGGACCCGGTCGGCCTGGCTCGCTGCTAGTGTTCGATCACCCGCGTGACGGTGAGGAGGCGGTGGTGACCTTTGCGGAGTACGTGCGCGAGAACTGGATCACGATCGTCAACGACACGATCCTGCACGTCGACGTGACACTGGGCGCGGTCGCGATCGCGGTGGTCATCGGCGTGGGGCTCGGCATGCTCACCTACCGGCACTCGACGCTCGCGGCGCTGGCCACGACGACCACCGGCGCCTTCCTGACCATCCCGTCGGTCGCGCTGCTCGGCGTGCTCATCGCACCGTTCGGTCTTGGCGTGCTACCGGTGCTCGTGGCGCTGGTGGTCTACGCGTTGCTGCCGATCACGCGGAACACGATCGTGGGCCTGCAGGAGGTGGACCCGGCCGTGGTGGAGGCGGGGCGCGGCATGGGCCTGAGTAGGACCCGGGTGCTCTGGGACCTTCGGCTCCCGCTGGCCTGGCCGGTGATCTTCGCCGGGGTTCGGGTGTCCACGCAGATCATCATCGGGATCGCGGCCATCGGCGCTTGGGTGAAGGGCCCCGGGCTGGGCAACCAGATCTTCAACGGGCTCGGCCGGTTCGGCGGCGCCAACTCACTCAACCAGGTGCTCACCGGCACACTCGGCATCGTCGTGCTCGCTCTCCTGTTCGACCTGGCGCTGGCTGGCGTCGCCAGGTTCACCACCTCACGGGGGCTACGTGCCTGAATCCACTACCGGCCGCCCTGGCGAGACCATCGAGCTCACCGACGTCACGAAGCTCTATCCCGGTCAGGCAGAGCCGGCCGTCGAAGCAGTGTCGATGGTCATTCCTGCTGGTGAAGTCGTCGTCCTGGTCGGACCGTCGGGCTGCGGCAAGACCACGACAATGAAGATGATCAACCGTCTGATCGAGCCGACCTCGGGCACGATCACGATCGGCGGCACCGACGTGCTCACGCTCGATCCCAACCAGCACCGGCGCGACATCGGCTATGTCATCCAGCAGATCGGCCTGTTCCCGCACAAGCGGATCGAGGACAACGTCGGTCTGATGCCCAAGGTGCTCGGCTGGAGCAGGTCCCGGGTCCGGGCCAGGGTCGCCGAGCTGCTGGAACTGGTCGGCCTTCCCGCGGACTACGCACGGCGCTACCCCCGTGAGCTGTCCGGTGGTCAGCAGCAGCGGGTCGGTGTCGCCAGGGCGCTCGCGGCCGACCCGTCCGTGATGCTGATGGACGAGCCGTTCGGCGCGACCGACCCGATCACCAGGGACCACCTGCAGAACGAATTCCTGCGGCTCCAGCGTGAGGTCCGCAAGACCATCGTGTTCGTCACCCACGACTTCGACGAGGCGCTCAAGATGGGTGACCGGATCGCCGTGCTCCGGCCGCGGTCGGTGATTGCGCAATACGACTCGCCGGAGGCGATCCTGGCTGCCCCTGCCGACGACTACGTCGCCAGCTTCATCGGCGCCGGGGGACAGCTGAAGAAGCTGGCGCTGCTGCGGCTGCGCGACGTCGAGCTGGCCCCGGCACCGCGAGTCGAGGGACTGCCGCGAATCGTGGTCGAGGCAACGGTCCGCGACGCGCTCGATCTGATGCTCGGCGAGGGCAGCGACGTCGTACTGGTCACCGACGACTTCGGAGACGACGCCAAGGTGCTCGGGTCGCTGCACCTGCAGACGGTGATGGGCACGGCCGTGGGGAAAGTCGGGAACCCATGACGGCACCGGTCAAGGCTGCGCGCCCGGCCATGGCCGCACGCGGAACGGGACGGCCCCGCCGGGCAGGCCTGCTGACGCGACCCGCGCTGATCGTGGCCGGCCTGCTGGTGTTGTGGTTGTGGACGCGGGGACAGAGCCTCGACTCGATCGAAGCGCGCAACGTCAACGGCGAGGTGATCGGGTCCCAGGTGCTCGAGCACGTCGAGCTGACGTTGATCTGTACCGCGCTCACGATCGCCATCGCGATTCCGCTCGGTATCGCTGTCTCGCTCTCGCGCAGCCGGGCCGGGCGGCTGGTGGTGCTAAGCCTGGGAAACCTCGGCCAGGCCGTCCCGTCCGTCGGACTGATCGTCCTGCTCGCTCTCGTGATCAGCATCGGCGTCGGCACCGCGGTGATCGCTCTGGTCGCCTACGCCGTGCTGCCGGTACTCCGCAACACCATGGTCGGCATCGAGGGCGTCGACCCGGTGCTGACCGAGGCCGCTCGCGGGATGGGGCTGTCGCGGCTCGCAGTGCTGTTCACGGTGGAACTGCCGCTCGCCGTGCCGGTCATCCTCGCCGGCGTCCGCACCGCCCTGGTACTGACCGTCGCCAGTGCACCGCTGGCCGCCCTCATCGACGGCGGCGGGCTCGGGGAGGGCCTGTTCACCGGCCTCACCTTGAACCGGCCGGTCATCAGCGTCACCTTCGGGGTGCTGGTGGCCGCGCTCGCCCTGTTCGCCGACTGGCTCGGCCTGCTGGCCGAGATGTTCTTGCGACCCAAGGGAATTTGACCCGCACTGTGCCTGATGATCGCTCCGCAAGCTTCACGAATCCGAGGAGGAACTCCCATGCGCGGCTTTTCCGTCGTCGCCGTCGTCGTCAGCCTTGCGGTGCTGGCCGCCGGCTGCACGCTGGAGGACGAACCCACCAAAGCCGAGACCGGAGCCGGTTCCATCGAGAAGATCGATGAGCTCGGCGGGGTCACGATCACCGTCGGGTCGAAGGAGTTCGACGAGCAGCTGGTGCTCGGCCAGATCGCAATCCTCGCTCTGCAGGCCGCCGGTGCCGATCCGGTTGACGAGACGAACATCACCGGGACGGACGCGGTCCGTCGGTCGCTCACTACTGGTCAGATCGACCTGTACTGGGAGTACACCGGCACCGCCTGGGTCTCCTTCATGAAGCAGACCGAACGGGTGACCGACCCGGAGCAGCTGTTCGACAAGGTCAAGACGCTCGACGCCGAGAACGACATCACCTGGTGGGCCCGCGCTCCAGGCAACGACACCTACGCCATCGCAGCCAACCGCGAGGCCGCCAAGGAAAATGGCATCGAGACGATCTCGGACTACGCGGAGCTGGCGAACTCCAACCCGGAGGCGGCATCGACATGCATGGGCCCGGAGTTCAACAGCCGTGACGACGGGCTTCCCGGCCTGGCTGCGATGTATGGCTTCACGCTGCCCGACGCGCAGCGGCACGAGGTCAACGACGCCGTCGTCTACACCGAGATCGGCTCGGGAAAGACCTGCGACTTCGGCTCGGTGGCGTCCACCGACGGCCGGATCCCCGCGCAGGACCTGGTCGTACTGGAGGACGACAAGTCGTTCTTCCCGATCTACAACCCGGCGATCACGATCCGCACCGAACTCGCGACGAAATACCCCGACCTCGAAGACGTCTTCACCCCGATCGCCGACGCACTCGACGACAAGACGCTGCTCGCACTGAACGAACGAGTCAGCGTCGAGGGCGCCGCACCGGACAAGGTCGCGGCAGACTGGCTGCGGGACAAGGGCTTCATCGGCTGAGATCGTGGATCACGGGTTTCAAACCCCGTCGGCTCCACCGAAGCCGGCTGCGCGACCTGGGTGCTGCTACGCCTCGCGGACGAGCCAGCACTACCCGTCGCAACCCCGGTGGGCTCACCGACCGACAGCTGGAGGTGGTGCGATTGCTTGGGCGAGGCCTGTCCAACGCCGAGATCGCCCGCGAGATGGTGCTGTCGCCGAAGTCGGTCGAGCACCATGTCGGAGCGGTGCTGACCAAGCTCGGAGCCGCTTCCCGGCTCGAGGCCGCGCAGCGTCTCGGGATCAGCGACTCCGCCTGATCTGGGGGTCGGCGACGCAGAATTGGGGGCGCTGTCCCGATGTCGGCGGGGTTGGGCGGCTCCTAGCGTCACCGGCATGACCACCGACACCACTCCGAAGACCGAACCGAGCGGGCGGATCGACGTGCCCGGTTTCCGCGGGGAGCTCATCGAGCCCGGCGATTCCGGCTACGACAAGGCCCGTGCCGTCTACAACGGCGCGATCGACCGGCGCCCGCGCGTCATCGCTCGCTGCATCGACGCCGCCGACGTGATGGCTGCCGTGTCCACGGCACGTGCCCTTGGCCTGACCATCGCCGTCCGCGGCGGCGGTCACAATGCCGGCGGTCTGGGCGTGTGGGACGACGCACTCGTCATCGACCTCTCGGCGATGCGCGCCGTCCACGTCGACCCGGCCGAGCGAATCGTCCGGGTCGAGGGCGGCGCCGTCTGGGGCGATGTCGACCACGCGACTCATCCGTTCGGACTGGCTGTGCCGAGCGGCTTCATCTCCTCGAACGCCTCCGCCTCCACGGTGCCTAGTGTCGTGAGTCCGAGGAACGTAGGAATTTGCCGTCGACTTCCTGAGCGCCGTCGGTGCGGTCGGCCAACGCGGTCAGTGCAGGCAGGAGAAAAGACTGCGCTGTGGCGTTCAGGTCGTCAATCGCGGCGCGGACTTCGTGCTTTTGGCGGGACTTGACGAGGCGGGGCGGGAGCCCGCGGCCCCGCCGAGCGCGTTGGTGACGAGGCCGGAGATGACGCTGGACGAGATGGGCTCCATGGTCACCTCCCCGGTTCGTTCCACGAGTAGGCCCCTCCTGGGACAGTTGGAGACTCTCGGGCCCTCGGCAAGTCAAGGATCCCTCGGCCTGTCCGCGTCCGCAACGATGATCAAGAGCGTGCCACCGCCGCCCGCACGTGCGTGATCAACGACCGCCTACAGCGCGAGCATCGCCGTGGCGACCTCATCGGCGGCCGCGTCGGGGATCGCGGTCGCGGCCTGTTCGAGCACGAGCAGCCGCGCGCCAGGGATCTCGCGCGCGAGCGCCTCGCCGTTGCCGACCGGGAAGAACGGGTCGCGACGACCGTGCACCACGAGCGCCGGTATCGCGAGCTCGGGCAGGCGCTCGCGCCAGCGCGGCTTGCAGTCGAGCTTGGAGAACACCATGCGTATCTGGTTGGCCATCCCGACCGCGGGCTCCGCGCCCGGCGTGCGGTCGAAGATGCGCTCGGCGGTCGCGCGTGCCGCGGCGGGGTCGTCGCCGAGGACCTCCGCGCCGGCGGCGGCGAACTCCGCCACGGCCGCGCGGTCGGACCAGTCGGGCATCGGGAGCGCGAACCGCCGGTCCATCGTCGCCGCGTCGTGGTCGGGCAGGTCGTCGTCGACCGGGCCCGGTGCGACGGGCCGCGTCCCGGCGAGGGTGAGTGCCGAGAACGCGTCCGGGTGGTCGAGCGCGGCGACCTGGGCGACCATCCCGCCGACGCCGATGCCCGCCAGGTGCGCCGGCCGGCCGTCGAGTCCGCGGGCGAGCGCGACGGCGTCGGCGGCGAGGTCGCGCAGCGTGTACGCCGGCGCCTCGGGGTCGACGGTCGTCGACGCGCCGGAGTCGCGCAGGTCATAGCGCACAACATGACGTCCACCGTGACGTCCGCCGCGAGCGAGCGTCTCGCAGAGCGCGTCGGGCCAGGAGAGCATGGTCGTGCCGCCCGCGAGCAGCACGAGGGGCGCCGCCGCATCGCCGAAGTGCTCGACCCCGAGCGTGACGCCGTCGGGCGTGCGGAACGAGTGCATCGTCAACCTCCAGGACAGCTGCGTGACCGCGGCACATGCTACGCGCGAACGTCGCCCGCCGCTTCGGCACCAGCACCGACTCAGGGATCCGGTCAGAGGGCAGTTCGGAGCCGTGGCCAGTCGCTGCGACTCCGCCGGCTCCAACTCGCGAACGAACACCTCCGGCTGTCGAGGTGGGCGATCAAGGAGACACGGATTAAGACGCAAACGTTCCTCGGACTCACGACACTAGGTCCGCCAACTCCTCGGCTGACAATCGAGGAGCCAATTGCCCCGCTGACAGCGGCTACCGAATACCGCGCCCCGTATCGTTTCCGGAGCGCTTAGCGGCGTCTGAACGGTTCGATGCTGTGGTCGAACGGAGCGTTGGCCGCGGCAATCGCAGCGGCAAGCGGCCGATCCGAGGTCAGTCCGTCAGTCCGTCGATGGCTTGAGCTGCTTGGAGCAGGCAGATCGCGACGAGCACCAGGTCGGGTCTTGCGGGTTTGTCGGCGTGGTTGTGAAGTTCCAGGGTCTCGCGATCGACGTAGGCTTCGGCGCCCTTAGCGCTGGGATAGACGTGGGCGGAAAGCAGCCGGTAGGGGATGTATAGGACCTTGGCGTCATAGCGGGCGAAGAGCGAAGCGAAGTCGAGCATGGTCTGCCTGGTCGGCTCTGGGCGAGTGATGTCGTCGGGAATGGTCCAGCCCTGCGCCGTCGCCTCGTCGAACAGTTTCCGGCGGCTGTCCGCGGCCTTGGCGGCAGTGGCCGCTTCTCGGTCGTCGATCACCCACTGCATGACCATGGCGTGTTCGAGGATGGATCGGATGCTCGGCGACGCTTCGCGTTCCAGCGCGGCGTCATGTGCGAGGAGGACGAGTTGCTGCTGTTGTTAATCCAGACCCACCACCCGAACACGTCGTTGAACAGCTGCTCGTGCGCGGCCTGAACGTTCACCGCGCCCCCGTTGGTGAGCATGTCGAACGCGTCGATCAAGGTGCGGATGGCTTCACGGGCCTGCTCGACGGTGACCCGCTGGCTCGGTTTCGACGGTGCGGTAGCCGGCGGTGGTGAGCGCGTGGAGGCGGCTCGGGCAGCGGGTTGGAACGACGACGATGTGCGCGTCGTGCTCGGTCGTTATGTAGTGCGCTCTGATGTCGTGGTGCCACGTTCCGTTGATGTCGCTGTTCGAGCCGGTTGCTATGACCGGGATCGTAGCTTCGTTCGAACGTATATTCGAGTCGAAGAAGCTCTGGTGAGTCAGGCTTTCTGTCAGGGTCCCCAGGTTGGGTGCCGGGGAGGATGGCGGTCATGAGCAGGTCACCGAAGCCGGGGCGGACGGTGCCGGTGGATGAGCGGTTCCGGGTGGTGTTGGCGGTGTTGCAGGGTGAGATGTCGGTGGCGGAGACGGCGCGTCGACACGGGGTGACGGCGACGACGATCTCCAACTGGCGGGACGGTTCATCGAGGCGGGCAAGGGTGGGTTGGAGAACAAGATCTCCGGGCCTGCGCATGGTGGGACCGTGGCCGAGCGGCGTCTGCGGTCGGAGAACGAGCAGCTCAAGCTCGCGCTCGCCGAGCAGATGGTCCAGCTGCGGCTGTGGCAAGGAGCCGCCCGTGATCACGGACCCAACAATCATCCGGATCGGCGAAGCGGTGCAGCTCAGCCACCAAGGCGAACGGGAAGCCGCTCGCCTCCTGTTCGCAGAGATCTGGAACGAGATCGGCGGCGAGCAAGGGGACCCTCTGCACCGTTGCACGCTCGCGCATGCGATGGCCGACGTGCAAGACGACGTGAACCAGGAACTGGTCTGGGACCAGCGAGCGGTGGCGGCTGCCGACCTGCTGACCGATGCACGGGTGGCGGAGGCCGGGGTGACGCTTCCGGTGGCCGGCTTGTACCCGTCGTTACACCTGAACCTGAGCGAGTGCTATCGCAAGCTGGGCGATCTCGGCCGTGCTCGTGAGCACCTTCAACAGGCGCAGGACACGATCGGCGCGTTGGGCGACGACGAGTATGGCCAGATGATCAGGGATGGCCAGGAGCAAGTGACCGAACGGCTGCGCTGACGCGACAGCGGCGACGCCAGAGCAGCTGCCTGCCGATGTGACACGTAACGCGCGACCTCTCCGGTGATCGCATCGTCGAGGTTCCTGCGGTTCTTGCGGCTGCGCAGGGTGAACTTCTTGCCGCGGCGTGCGTCGAGCACAACCGGCCGCGCTCCCGGTATCAGTCGGTCAATTGACTGTTCGATGATCCAGCAAGACATCGGCGTCTGCCTGCCGGAGTTCGTGGCCGCCGAGTAGGGAAGGACTGCCAACGTGCTGCCAGATCTCAGGCGCAGCCCGAACATGTCGCGAAGGGTCACGGTCAATTCGTCACGTGCATGCAGGGACAGCAGCACCGTCTCACCGAGACGGTGCACGCCCTGTACGAGGCGCAACCCGAGACTGATCCGGCGGTGGTCGCCGCCGAGCGTAAGGTCAAAGCGTGTGATCAGAAGTTGCTCCAGCACCGTCCGAGGCCGGAGTTGCACACTATCCCTACGCCTCACGCTGTGAAACCTGATGGCGTCGATCGGTGTCCGGGTGGCCGCCGGATCCAAGGCCGCGACCCACATGCCCGCCACGGGAACCGACTCGTGCGCCAACTGCTGCGGGACAGTCGACGCTGAGGAGCGGGAGCTGATGCTCGGCGAGGATCGCGTGTGCCAGACCGGGTTCGCGGTTGCCGTGTGTGGCGAGCACGGCGCTGCGCCAGCGATTCCCGCCTCGGACGAACGCCGGCACGACCTCCGCGACGTCGGTGATCCGGTGGTGGCCGGATGGGTGGCTCTCTAGGCCCGTCCAGTTCAGGGCGTCGACCACGACACAGCCGCCGGTGGTGGCGTGCCGGGACGGTCGCGGTCCTGCAGCGCGGTGAGGAACCGGAACCGCAGGGATGGGGTCAGGACCACGTGGGTGTAGCCCGCGAGCAGGTCGCCGTCGTCCTGGCGCGCAGGCAGCGGGAAGGCCAGCGAACGGCACTGCCCACAACCAGCCCGTCGGGATCACGGCGGCCGGCCTCTTCTTCTGCGCTCTCGCCGCCATGATGTTTCCCCTCCCGGCGCCATCGCCTGTCGGGCGTAGCCATCGACGGCGCCGGGGTCTGGTGGTACCGCGATCGGCGCGCGACCCTCGTCCCTTGGCTCGATATCGCGGGCGTCGGCGTCGGCTACCTCCAAGCACCCGCGGCGGCCGTCGTTGGCGGTTCGTCACCCGGTCAGCGCAAGAATATCGCGCTGGAAGTCTTTTTGCGCACCCCGGACCTGCCGGAGGGTTCCGCCCTGCGGACGTGGTCTGCGACCGAACCTTCACCACCCTCACCCTTCCCGCCGACCGTCTCCGCTTCGTGATCCCTACCGGGGGCGACAAGCACGACCTCCACGCCGCGGTCGGGCGCTAGGCCCCGGAGCTGTGGGTGGGCACGTTCGGGAAACGACGTCGATCGGCTGACCCCCCGTGACGATTTCGGCCGTACTGCTTGGTGGTGCTCGTGGGCCGCGATGCTGTTAACTCGTGTTCACCGCGCGTTCACGTTCGTCCGACCGCCTGAGGAGACGCCATGACATCGTCGCGCCGCCAGTTCCTGAGCCGTGCTGGAGTCGCCGTCGTCGTCGCCGGATCCGTCGAGGCGCTGTTCGCCGCGCAGCCGGCGGCGGGGACCTCCGGGCCGCCGGCCGGGTACGGCCCGCTGATCCCGGACCCCGACGGGATCTTGGACCTGCCCCGCGGCTTCCGCTACACGATCCTGTCTCGTGAGGGGACCGTTCGGCCGGACGGTTTGAAGGTGCCAAGCCGGTTCGACGGCATGGGCGCGTTCCCCGCCCGCCGGCGGGGCTCCCGGCTGGTCCGTAACCACGAGTGCTCGCCGACGTCGCGGATCAAGGTGCAGGCGCCACCGGAGCGGACGTACGACCCGGCCGGCGGCGGTGGCACCAGCACGCTGGAGATCGACCGGCACGGCGAGGCCGAGTCCGAGTACATCAGCCTCGGCGGTACCGCGATCAACTGCTCCGGCGGCATCACGCCGTGGCACACGTGGCTGACCTGCGAGGAGACCGAGGGCAAGGCCGGCACGAGTGGCTACACGAAGGACCACGGCTTCATCTTCGAGGTCGAACCGTACGACGACCGGCGCAACGAGAACCCGACGCCGCTGAAGGCGATGGGTCGGTTCCAGCACGAGGCTGTCGCGGTCGACCCGCGCACCGGCATCGTCTACGAGACCGAGGACGCGTTCGTCGCACCGCTGGGCAGCTTCTACCGCTTCCTGCCAGAGCGTCCCCGCGGCGGCTGGGGGAGTCTGCGCGCGGGCGGCGAGCTGCAGGCGTTGTACGTGCCGGACCTGCCCGACCTGTCGGTGGTGCAGGAAGTGGGGGAGGTGTTCGGCGGGGTCGAGTGGATGACCGTGCCCGATCCGTTGGCCGCTACCGAGTCGGTCCGGGCGCAGGACTACCCGAAGCCGATCACGGGCGGCTACAAGATCGAGGGCGCCTGGTGGGGCGAGCGGGACCGGTGCGTGTACTTCGTCTCGTCGTTCGCCCGCACCGAGCTCGGCCCTGCGAAGGACCACGACGGCCAAGTCTGGAAGTACGACCCGCGGCGTCGGACCCTGCGGCTCGAGGTGATGTTCACCCGGCCGACGCCCGCACCGGAGAACCCGGAGTTCGACGCGCCCGACAACATCTGCATGTCGCCGTACGGCGGCCTGATGATGTGCGAGGACGGCGTCGGCGACGCGTACATGCTCGGCACCACGCGCGACGGCGAGGTCTTCCACTTCGCCCGCAACCGAGTGAACAATGGCACGCCCGAGGAGCCTTCGTACGGCGAGCTGGCCGGGGTGGGGTTCTCCGCTGACGGGAGGACGATGTTCTTCAACATCTACGACCCCGGCATCACGTTCGCTGTCACTGGTCCGTGGAACCGCCGCCACGGCTGATGACTGATCCGCCGGCAGCGCTCGTTCGAGGGAGCCACCGGCGGCGACGGCCAGGTCGTACCCACCGGAACGCCGGCTGGCGGCCGGGCCGAGATCGCCCGCCAGTAGCGGGTGTCGACCAACTCGGTGTACTGGTGGCGGGCCGCGCTGGCGTCCCGGGGACCGGGCGGATCACGCTGCTGGCTCGACCAGCAGTGGCTGGATCGACAGGCACAGGCGCTGGATGAGGGGACCGGCCGGTGTCCACCGGGACTACGTGGACGGGCGAAACAACGGCTACGAGACGGCTTCCAGTGGTAGGTCGTTGCCGCGCCAGGTGGCTGCCAACTCCTGAACCGGCATGTTGAGCGCCTCGCCGAGGCAGACAATCGTGCCGAATCCGGGGGAGGGCAGTCGTCCGGTCTCGATCTTGCGCAGGGTCTCTGGCGAGATACCGGCCGCGTGCGCGACTTCCGCGAGTTCGCGTCCCGCCCGCGCGCGGCGCAGCAGGGCGCCGAGACGCCTGCCGGCTTCGACCTGCTCGGGCGTGAGCGGTTGACGGACCATGCCCTCAGGATACGACTGGTATTTCTATACCGACAAGCGCTAGAGTGTCGGTATAGAAATACCGACACTCCACGTACGTGAGGTACTCGTGATCGAACTCAAGACGCCTACGGAGATCCAACGCATGCTCGTGGCCGGGCGTTTCGTCGCCGAGGTGCTCTCCGAGGTCGGCCAGCTCGCCGACGTGGGCGTCAACCTCCTGGACCTGGAGCACCACGTGCGCGGCATGATCAAACGGCGCGGGGCGGAGTCGTGCTACTGGGACTACGCGCCGTCCTTCGGCAGGGGCCCGTTCCGCAACGTCATCTGCCTCTCGGTCAACGACGCCGTCCTGCACGGCTTGCCCCACGACTACACGCTGCGCGACGGTGACGTGCTCAGCGCGGACCTCGCGGTCAGCATCGACGGCTGGGTGGCCGACTCGGCGCGCACGGTCGTCGTCGGGACCGCTGCCGAGGAGGACCTGCGGATCATCCGCGCCACCGAGGAAGCGCTTGAGGCGGCGATCGAGGTGGCGCGTCCGGGCAACCGCCTGGGTGACATCTCTGCGGCGATCTGGGCGGTGGCCCGGGACTACGGCTATCCGGTCAACAACGAATTCGGTGGCCACGGCATCGGCCGCACCATGCACGAGGGGCCCCACGTTTCGAACAAGGGCCGGGCAGGGCGCGGCCTTACGCTCCGGCCGGGCCTGACCCTCGCGCTCGAACCTTGGTTCGCCCGTACGACCGACCGGATCGTCTACGACGCCGACGGCTGGACCATCCGGTCGGCGGACGGCTCGCGCACGGCCCACTCCGAGCACACGGTGGCCATCACCGAGAACGCCCCTTTGGTGCTCACCCGGCGTGAACCGGAGAACCCGGCAACGCGGGGTGATTCCGCCAGTCGGCTATCCACAAAGGACGCCTAGGTCGCCCTGTTCAACCGATGTCGGCCCGATCGAACGGTCGGGCAGCGGCGGGAAGTCGGGCAGGGCCGAGATGTTGGGCGCTCTGACCAGCTCCTCGTGCTCGGCCTGCCCTGCTCGGTCGTTCCCATGACCGCGAGCTCACAAAGGCCGAAGTGGACAGTCGCGGGAGAGTTCGATGAAAGCAGTGACCTGGCACGGCAAGAGGGCCGTAGGGGTGGACACGGTCGCCGATCAGCCGGACCCGCACCGAGTAGCGGTAGGTGCGGATACCGATCTGGCTGAACCGGTCGGCTGGATGTCGGGACCGGAGGCCACACCTCAGATCGGGTCGGAGCGGAACGCCGGCTCGGGCACGCCAGGGAACAGGTCCAGGGCGTGCTCGGACACCCGCATCGGGAAGTCGGCGGAGCGCTTCTCCAGGAACGCCCCCACCCCTTCGGCCGCGTCCGCGCTCCGCGTGCGCTCGTGCAGGGCGCGGGACTCGGCGATGTGCGCCTCCATCGGATGCGCGGCGCCGAGCATCTGCCACAGCAGGCGGCGGCTCACCGCCACCGACACCGGGGCGGCGTTCGCGGCGATCTCGGCGGCCAGGGTGCGTGCCGCGGGCAGCAGCTCGTTCGGCGAGAGCACCGCGCGGACCAGGCCGGCGGCCAGCAGCTCGTCAGCCTCGATCATGCGGCCCGTGTAGACCCACTCGGCGGCCGTGCTGATGCCGACCGCGCGGGGGAGGAACCAGCTCGCGGCGCCGTCCGGCGTGATCCCCCGTCGCGCGAAGGGAAAGGCCATCCGGGCCGACGACGACGCCAGGCGGATGTCCATCGGCAGGGTCATCGTCGCGCCGATGCCCACCGCCGGCCCGTTCACCGCGGCGATCACCGGCTTGCGCGAGCGGAAGATCCGCATCGTCACCACGCCACCCGAGTCTGGGAGCGGGGTCTCGGCGGCATGCTCGGCCGACTCGAAGCCGCCACCGGACAGGTCCGCGCCGGCGCAGAACGCGCGGCCCGCGCCGGTCACGATCACCGCGCGCACGGCGTCGTCCGCGTCGGTCACGTCGAACGCGGCGACGAGCTCGTCGCGCATCACCGACTGGAACGCGTTCAGCTTCGCCGGCCGGTTCAGCGTGACCGTCGCGACGCCGTCCTCGACGTCGAGCACCAATGTCTCGAACACTCTCAGCCCTCCCGTGGCAGACCCAGGATCCGTTCGGCCAGCATGGTCTTCAGTACCTCCTCGGTGCCACCCGCGATCCGGTACCCGAGCGCGCCGAGCATCCACTTCGTCCAGCCGAACGTGCCCCACTCGCCGGTGTCCGCGGCGAACGCCGGCCCCAGCAACTCCGCGACCAGCTCGCCGATGTCGCGCAGGTTGGCCGCCACCACCAGCTTGTCGATCGTCCCGCCCGCCCGGTCGAGCTGCTGCGACGCGGCGGACTGGGTGCGCAGCTGGTGCAGCCGTGCCACCCGCAGCCGCACGTGCAGCTGCGCCAGGCTGTCCCGCACCAGCGGGTCGTCCGCCCGCCCGGCCCGGGTCGCGAGGATGCCGAGCAGCCGCTGGGCCCGTGCGACCGGTCCGAGGCGTCCTGCCGTTCGGTGGCCACCGCGGCGGTCGCCACCCGCCAGCCCTCGCCTTCCTCGCCCAGCCGCAGTGCGTCCGGCACCGCCGCGCCGTCGAGGAACACCTCGCAGAAGCTCGTGCCGCCGGTGAGCTGCCGGATCGGCCGGACGTCCACACCGGACTGCCGCATGGGGACCAGGAACGCGGTCAGCCCGCGGTGCTTCGGCGCGTCCGGGTCGGTGCGCACGAGTGCGAGGCCGAGATCGGCGAACCGTCCATTGGAGGTCCAGATCTTCTGCCCGGACAGCCGCCACCCGTCGCCGTCGCGCACGCCCCGGGTCCGCACGGACGCCAGGTCCGATCCGGCGTCCGGCTCGGACAGCAACGCGCACGCGACCAGCTCACCCCGGTGCAGCCCGCGCGCGTAGGACTCGAGCTGCGCCGCCGAGCCGTACCGGACGATCGTCGGCGACACCCAGCCGAGCCCGATCCGCAGCGCACCCATGTCCGGCACGGCGAAACTCCGCCTCGATCCGCCGGTACAGCCGGTCGAACGCCGGTGGCAATGCCCGGCCGCCGTGCTCCGCCGGCCCGGTGATCCACCCGAACCCCGCGTCCCAGCGCCGTCGCTGCCACGTCTTCGCCACGTCGGCCTCGGCTCGCTCTTCGGCACCGCTCGTCTCATGGAACAGCGCGAGCCCCTCGTCGCCCACGCCCCACGACACGTCGGCCGCGGGCCGGCGGGTCGTCGCACCGTCGAGGAACTCGACCGCGGACGCGGCGAACTCCTTGTCCTCCGGCGTGGTCGCGAACGCGGTCATCGCGCACCGCCCAGTGCGGCCCGGCGCGCGCCGCGGCGCCGGCAGCTTCTGTCACGGCACGTGAGAGTCGGGCACGAGCGTCCGCAGTGTTGGCCGAGCGGGTGCAATGTGACATCGTACTGACGTGGACGTGCTGGTGGTCGGCGCCGGAATGGTCGGTGCCGCGTGCGCGTACTACTGCGCGGCGGCCGGGCTGCGGGTCGGCGTGGTGGAGCGGGGCGCGGTGGCGAGCGGCACGACCAGTGCCGGCGAGGGCAACATCCTGATGTCCGACAAGGAGCCCGGCGCCGAGCTCGACCTCGCGTTGCTCTCGGTCCGGTTGTGGGCGGAGCTGGGGGAGCGGCTCGGCGCCGACCGGTTCGAGCTGCACGCCAAGGGCGGCGTGGTGGTCGCGCGGAGCCCGGAGGCGGAGGCCGGGTTGGCGGTTCTGGCCGAGCGGCAACGTGCGTGCGGGGTCGCCGCGGTCGACGTCGGCGCGGCGGAGCTCGCCAGGCTGGAGCCGCACCTCACCCGCGACGTCGCCGGTGGCGTGTACTACCCGCAGGACATGCAGGTGCAGCCGATGCTCGCGGCTGCCGAGCTGTTGCGTGCCGCCAAGTCCCTCGGCGCGACCGTGCACACCGGCACCTCCGTCGAGGAGTTCCGGCGGGACCGGAGCGGCGCGGTCACGGGTGTGCGGACGAGCGCGGGGGAGCTGTCCGCGCACTGGGTGGTGAACGCGGCCGGCACGTGGGGCGGCGAGGTCGCGGCACTGGCCGGCGCGCCCGTGCCGGTGTTGCCGCGACGCGGGTTCGTCCTCGTGACGGAGCCGTTGCCGCCGCTGATCCGGCACAAGGTCTACTCCGCCGACTACGTCGCCAACGTGGCGAGCGACGATGCCGGGCTCGAGACGTCCGTCGTCGTGGAGGGCACCCGCGCCGGCACGGCACTGATCGGCGCCAGCCGCGAACGGGTGGGGTTCGACCGGCGGATGTCGTTGCCGGTGCTGCGGAAGCTCGCCGCGCAGGCGGTCGGGTTGTTCCCGTTCCTCGCGGAGGTGAACCTGCTGCGGAGCTATCTCGGGTTCCGGCCGTACTGTCCCGACCACCTGCCGGTGATCGGGCCGGATCCGCGCGTGCCCTGGCTCGTGCACGCGTGTGGTCACGAGGGCGCCGGCATCGGCCTGTCCGCCGCGACGGGTCACCTCATCGCGCAGACGTTGACGGGTGTGGCGCCGGACCTGGACCTCACGCCGTTCCGTCCCGACCGGTTCGCGCGGGAGGCGGTCGGATGAGCGAGCTTGCGAGCGAACCAATGTCACAGGGCGACCGCGAGCGGCGAGACCGAGCCTGCGAGGGGTCGTCACCTCGCGAGCTTGCGAGCGAACCAATGTCACAGGGCGACCGCGAGCGGCGAGACCGAGCCTGCGAGGGGTCGTCACCTCGCGAGCTTGCGAGCGAACCAATGTCACAGAGCGACCGCGAGCTGCCGGGCCGAGCCTGCGAGGCGCGGTCGTGAGCACGTTTTCCTTTGCCGGCAAGGAGATCGTCGCGGAACCGGGGCAGAGTGTCGGTGCGGCGTTGCTCGCGGCGGGGTACCGGTCGTGGCGGACGACCCGGCACGGCGGGGCGCCACGCGGCATCTTCTGCGGGATCGGGATCTGCTTCGACTGCCTGGTGGTCGTGAACGGCCGGCCCAACCAGCGGGCGTGTCTCACCGAGGTCCGCGACGGCGACCAGGTCGAGCCGCAGGAGGGCACCGGCCATGGCAGCTGACAGTGTCGTCGACGCGGCCGTCCTCGGCGCCGGGCCGGCCGGGCTCGCCGCCGCCGTCGCCGCGCACCGGGCCGGGGCGCGGGTCACGCTGGTCGACTCGGGTCCCCGTGTCGGCGGTCAGTACTGGCGGCACCGCGACGGTGACCACGGCCGCGGCC
Organism: Actinophytocola sp.; assembly: GCF_009379765.1. Taxonomy (GTDB): domain Bacteria; phylum Actinomycetota; class Actinomycetes; order Mycobacteriales; family Pseudonocardiaceae; genus Actinophytocola. The sequence goes on from NZ_WHTD01000030.1 coordinate 31,394, forward strand.
ATCGGCTCTGGTCCACATTGGACCGTCTACGTGACACTCCGCTGGACTTCCGGCCCGACCACGCCATCTGGCACGTCGAGCGCACCGGTGACGGCTTCACCACGCACACGTCCGCCGGGGAGATCCGGTCCCGCACGGTGATCGTGGCGACCGGCGCCCACGACCGGCAGCTGCCCTTCTCCGGTTGGACCCTGCCCGGCGTGTTCACCGCCGGTGGCGCGCAGGCACTGCTCAAGGGACACGGCGTCGTCGTCGGTGATCGCGTCGTCGTCGCCGGCACCGGGCCGTTCCTGCTGCCGGTCGCCGTTGGCCTCGCCGAGGCGGGGGCACGTGTGCCCGGCGTGTTCGAGGCCGGCAGCCCGGTCGGCTTCGCCCGCCATCCGGCCGCCGTGCTGCGCAACCTCGGCAAGCTGACCGAGGGTGCGTCATACCTGCGGGCACTGCGCCGGCACCGGGTCCGGACTCATACCCGGTCCACTGTGGTCGCCGCGCACGGCGACGACCGGGTCCGCGCGGTGACCGTCGCGACACTCGACCGGGAGTGGCGTGTCGTCGCGGGCACCGAGCGGGAGATCGAGTGCGACGCGGTCGCCGTCGGGTACGGCTTCACGCCACAGTTGGAGCTCCCGCTCCAGCTCGGCTGCGACACACACCTCGACGCCGACGGCAGCCTCGTGGCCACGGCCGACGACCGGCAGCGCGCTTCCGTCCCCGGCGTGTACCTCGCCGGCGAGGTCTGCGGTGTCGGCGGCGCCCAACTGTCCCTTGTGGAGGGTGAGCTGGCCGGCCGGTACGCCGCCGGCGCGGTGCCCGGCAAGCGGCTCGTGCGCCGGCGGGCCGCCCTCAGGGCGTTCGCCGCCGCCCTGCACCGCACCTACCCCGTCCAGCCTGGCTGGCAGACCTGGCTGGCGGACGACACCCTGGTCTGCCGCTGCGAGGAGGTCCCGGTCCGCGACGTCCGGAGGTCCATTGTGGATCTCGGGGCGACCGAGCCGAGGGCCGTCAAGCTGCTCGCCCGGCCCGGCATGGGACTGTGCCAGGGTCGGGTGTGCGGTTATCCGACGGCATGCCTGGTCGCCGAAGCCCGCGGCCGGCCGGTCACCGCGCCGGACCTGCTCGGCATGTCGGCCCGTCCGATCGCCCAACCGGTCACCCTCGGAAGTCTCGCGGAACAGCACGTGGAGGAACCATGACCAAGCCGTGGCACGGAGTCCTGGTGGCGACCGCGCTGCCACTCGACGAGTCCCTTGCCGTCGACTACGACCGGTACGCCGAGCACGTCACGTGGCTGGCCGCGCACGGCTGCCACGGCGTCACCCCCAACGGCTCGCTTGGCGAGTACCAGACCCTCACCTCCACGGAGCGGGCCCGCGTCGTGACCACCGCGGTCGAGGCAGCGCCAGCGGGGTTCACCGTGATGCCCGGCGTCGCCGCGTACGGCGCCGCCGAGGCCCGGGGGTGGGCCGAGCAGGCGGCGGAGGCCGGCTGCCAGGCCGTGATGTTGTTGCCGCCCAACGCCTACCGCGCCGACGAGCGTGCCGTGCTCGCGCACTACCGCGAGGTCGCCAAGGCCGGCCTGCCGGTCGTGGCCTACAACAACCCCATCGACACCAAGATCGACCTGGTGCCCGAGCTGCTCGCGCGGCTGTACCAGGAGGGGCTGATCGTCGGTGTGAAGGAGTTCACCGGCGACGTGCGGCGACCCTACCGGATCGCCGAGCTGGCACCCGGTCTGGACGTCCTGTGCGGCGCCGACGACGTGACGCTGGAGCTGGCGATCGCCGGCGCGCCGGGCTGGATCGCCGGCTACCCCAACGCACTGCCCGAGTCCACTGTGGAGCTGTGGCAGGCCGCCTCGTCGGGTGACCTGGCCAAGGCCCTGCCGCTGTACCGGCTGCTGCACCCGTTGCTGCGCTGGGACTCCCGCACCGAGTTCGTACAGGCGATCAAGCTCAGCATGGACATCGCCGGCCGCTACGGCGGCCCGTGCCGCCAGCCCCGCGTGCCGCTGACCCCGGAGCACGAGGCGGCCGTTCGGCAAGCCACCGAACACGTTCTGGCGGGGAGCGGAGCGACGGAGCGTGCGCCGTCTGGACTGACGAGCAGCGCAGGCCCGCGAGGAACGAGCCGGCCGAGCAGCGCAGGAGGGAAGACGGCGAATTAGCGGAGGAGCGGAGCGACCAATCCGACACAGAAGGGCTGTCCTGATGCGCGCCAAACGGGTCTTCCACGCGGTCGACTCCCACACCGAGGGCATGCCGACCCGCGTGATCACCGGCGGGGTCGGCGTCATCCCCGGCGACACCATGTTCGACAGGCGGCTGCACTTCATCGAGCACCTCGACCACCTCCGCAGGCTGCTCATGAACGAGCCACGCGGCCACTCCGCGATGAGCGGCGCGATCCTGCAACCACCCAGTCGCGCCGACGCCGACTGGGGCGTGGTGTTCATCGAGGTGTCCGGCTGCCTGCCGATGTGCGGGCACGGCACCATCGGCGTGGCCACCGTGCTCGTGGAGACCGGCATGGTCGAGGTCACCGAGCCGGTCACCACCATCCGGCTGGACACGCCGGCGGGGCTCGTGGTGGCCGAGGTCGCCGTCACCGACGGGGTCGCACGTTCGGTCACCTTCCAGAATGTGCCGTCGTTCACGCTCGGGCTGGACCGCGTCGTCGACGTGCCCGGCTTCGGCGACGTGCGGTACGACATGGCCTTCGGCGGCAACTTCTACGCCATCCTCGGCCTCGACCAGCTCGGACTGCCGTTCGACCGCGCGGAGAAAGGACGGCTGCTCGACGCCGGACTGTCCATCATGGACGCGGTCAACAAGCAGGACCGGCCCGTGCACCCGGAGAACCCGGACATCGCCGGCTGCCACCACGTCTACCTCGCCGCGCCCGGCTCCACCGCCCGTCATTCCCGGCACGCGATGGCGATCCACCCTGGCTGGTTCGACCGCTCGCCGTGCGGCACCGGCACCAGCGCGCGGATGGCCCAGCTGCACACGCGTGGCGAACTGCCACCGCACACCGACTTCCGCAACGAGTCGTTCATCGGCACGCACTTCATCGGCCGGCTGGTCGAGGAGACGACGGTGGGTGACCTGCCGGCCGTGGTCCCGACGATCACCGGCCGCGCATGGGTCACCGGGACCGCGCAGTACTTCCTCGACCCGGACGACCCGTTCCCAGAGGGGTTCCAGCTGTGATCCCGCTCGCGCCCATCCCCGACGCCGTCGCGGCGCTCCGCACGGCACTGCGCGACGGGCTCGACCCGGAGGCCGACTGGGCCCGCGCCGTGGTCCCGGTCGAGCACGGCCAGCTGCTGCTGATGCCGGCGGAGTGGGGCCGCTACGCCGGCATCAAGGTCGCGACGGTGGCGCCGGGCAACCCGGCCAGGGGGCTCCCGCGGATCCAGGGCAGCTACCTGCTGCTCGACGCCGAAACCCTGACCCCGCTCACCATGCTGGACGCCGCGGCGCTGACCACGCTGCGGACCGCGGCCGTCTCGGCGCTGGCCGTGGACGCGCTCGCCGTACCGGACGCGTCCCGGCTGGTGGTCTTCGGCACCGGGCCGCAGGCGCGGAGCCACATCGCCGCGATCCGCGCGGTCCGGCCGGTCGGCGAGGTCGTCGTCATCGGCCGGAATGCCGACCGCGCCAGGACATTCGCATCCTCTGTGGACGCCAAGGCCGGCTCGGCGGCGGACGTGGCGATGGCGGACGTGGTCGTGTGCGCGACAACGGCTCGCACACCGCTGTTCGACGGCGCCGTGCTGCGTCCGGACGTCACTGTCGTGGCGGTCGGTTCGCACGAGCCGACCGCCAGGGAGGTCGACGACACCACGGTGTGTTCCTCGACAGTGGTGGTCGAGGCCCGCTCGGCGGCACTCCGCGAGGCCGGTGACGTCGTCCGACCCATGGCGGCCGGCCGGTTCGATCCGGACACACTGGTCGACCTGGCGAGCCTGGTACGCGGCGCGGCCACCTTCGACCGGGACCGGCCGAGGTTGTTCAAGAGCGTCGGGATGGCGTGGGAGGATCTGGTGATCGCCGCGAGCAGCTGGGAGAAACGGGCATGACAGGGGACGAACAGGCCACCCTCACCCTGCCCGCGTTGGGCACCCGCCGGAACCTGCGCGAGGAGATCACCCAGACCCTTCGGGCGGCGGTGATCTCCGGTGAGCTGCGGCCAGGTGTGGTGTACTCGGCGCCCAGCCTGGCCGCGCAGTTCGGCGTGTCCGCCACCCCCGTGCGTGAGGCCATGCTCGACCTGGTCGGCGAGGGTCTCGTGGACACCGTGCGCAACAAGGGTTTCCGCGTTACCGATCTGTCCGAAAAGGACCTCGACGAGCTGAGCGAGCTGCGCGCGCTGATCGAGGTGCCGACCGTGCGGCGACTCGCGGAGGCCGGCGTGGCACCGGAGGTGCTCGACGAGCTGCGCCCGCTGGCCAAGGAGATCGAGGCGGCGGCCGCCCGCCGCGACCTGATCGCACACGTCGCCGCGGACATGGAGTTCCACCTGAGGCTCCTCGCCCTGGCCGGCAACCAGCACCTGGTGGAGACGGTGCGCTCGCTGCGGGCGAGGTCACGGATCTACGGTCTACGCACCCTCGCCGACCGCGACGCCCTCGTGCCGTCCGCCCACGAACACGCCGAGCTGCTGGATCTCCTTGCCGCCGGCGACGCGGACGGCGTCGAACGACTGATGCGGCGCCACATCGCCCACGTACGCGGCATCTGGGCCGAGAACGGGGAGGGTTCATGAGCAGCTTGTCGATCATCAACACCGCGGTGTTCGACGGCGAGTCCGGTGAGCTGGCCGACGGCCCGGTGCACGTCGAGGACGGTCGGATCGTCGGCGTCGGTGGACGTTTCGCGGCCGAGCGGGTCATCGACGCACGCGGCGGCACCGTCCTACCCGGACTGATCGACGCGCACTTCCACGCGTACGGCATCTCCCTGGACATGCTCGGCATCGAGGGCCGGCCGCTCAGCTACGTCACGCTGGTCGGGGCGCGCCGGCTCGCCGCGGCGCTCGGTCGCGGGTTCACGACCGTGCGCGACGTCGCGGGCGGGGACGCCGGCCTGGCCAAGGCGATCGACGAGGGCCTCATCCCGTCGCCGCGGTACCTCTACACGGGCGCGGCGCTCAGCCAGACCGGCGGGCACGGCGACCCGCGCGGCGTGGACATGGACGTGTGCGGCTGCCACGCGCACGGCACCGAGGTCGTCGACGGAGCGGACGCGGTGCGGGTCGCGGTCCGCGACCGGTTCCGGCGCGGCGCGCACGCCATCAAGCTGATGACCTCGGGCGGGGTCATGTCGCTGGCCGACCCCATCCGCGTGCCGCAGTACTCGGCGGAGGAGATCCGCGCGGCCACCGACGAGGCCGGCCGGCGGGGTAGCTACGTCGCCGCGCACGCGTACTCGCCGGAGGCCATCCGGCACTCGGTGCTGAACGGGGTGCGCTCCATCGAACACGGCAACCTGATGGACGCGGAGACCGCCGCGTTGATGGCCGAGCACGGCGCGTTCCTCGTGCCGACGCTGGCCACCTACGACGCGATCAGCCGTCGCGGCGCGGAGGCCGGGTTGGCGCCGGTCTCGGTGCGGAAGAGCCTCGAGGTACTCGACGCCGGGGCCAAGGCCGTGGCACTCGCCCGCGCCGCGGGTGTCCCCGTCGGCTTCGGCACCGACCTGATGGGCGAACTGGAAGACGAGCAGCTGCAGGGCATCCGGCTGCAGACCGAGATCGACGGACCGGTGACCGCACTGCGCTCGGCGACGTCGGTGAACGCGGACCTGATCGGCCGCCCCGACCTCGGCCGCGTGCGGGTCGGCTGCGTGGCCGACCTGCTCGTCATCGACGGCGACCCGCTCACGAACCCGTCGCTGCTGTGGGGCGGGCCGGAGCACCGCACGGTCATCCAGGCGGGTGTGCCGGTCAGCGGCTGACCGGCACACCTAGGTGGGCCGATCGAGTTTCGCGCCGGACCGCATTGCCCCGACGCGGTGTTCCAGTGCGGTGATCTCGGGGGCAGGTCCCAGTGCGGTGAGGCGTCGCAGGCACCGAGTCAGTTCGCGGTCGTCGTGGACATGGTAGTGCGGCCTGGTGATCGTGTAGGTCAACCGGTCCGCGACTGCCCGAATGCCCGCTTCCCGGTATCGCGGGGACAGCTTGGCCAGCGCGCCACACACGGCGGTGCAGAGCTCGACCGGTACGCGGTACTCGTGCGGCGGTCGTTCCAGCAGTACGGGGATCAGCTGGCTCAGTGCCTCTGCCGGCCGGCCGAGGCCGGTGAGGAGGTTAGCCGTGCGCGACGGGCGACCGCCCGTCGGCGAGTGCGGCGTCGACGTCGATGGTCGCGAAGGTCGTGCCGGTGACGCGGTCGGGCTCGGTTTCGTCGGTGATCCCGTCCGGTTCCAGGGGTCGCGGATCGTGGAGCGCCCAGCCTTCCACGAGCAGGCGCATGGTGCTGTCGGAGTAGCTGGGCGTGGGCGTCGAGTTGGTGGGCTCGGGTATCCGGTTCGGCTGGCTGACCCAGTACGAGCGAAGCACCTTGTTTCGTGTGGTCCTCGATGCTGAGGACGGCCATGCTGTTCGCGTCGATGTCGACGGTCAGCTCGACCTGGACCTCGTGCCCGGGTAGGGGAGCGTGCACGGTCCCGACCGCGTGGATCGAGCCGTCGGTGCGCGATCGCTCCACCAGTTCCACGGTGAGTGGCTCGTCGCGCGCACCGACGAACGTCACGGCACGGGTCACCTTGGTCGGGATGGTGACCGAGTGGTCCAGCAGGACTTCGATGGTCGCGTTCGTCGAGGTGGTCGACTTGCGGTACCGGCCAGGGCCCACCCGCTCGGCACGGAGCCCGAAGGCCCGGTGGGTCAGGTCGAGCAGCAGGACGTCCTTGTTGTGTCCGGTGAGGATGCCCGCTTGCCCGGCCAGACCGTGCACCACGCCGAGCTCCTGGTACTTCTCCAGGAACTCGCCGCGGATCCCGGCGGCCCGCACCGCCTCGCGGACGGTGAACATCTTCCCGCCGAAGCCGCTGAACACGACACCGTCGATCGAGTCCGGCGCGACCGGGACCCACGTGCCGTCCCGGTCGCGCCCACCGAGCACGGCGTGGACCAGCCGGACGATCACCTCGTCGAGGTGGCCGACCGCGGCCCGGACCTCGTCCCTGGTCACGCCGCCATCGACGCCGGCGCCACGCCACTGAAGCCGGCCGAGAAGTCGCTCTGGGGCTACGGCGGCGCCGTACGGGCCCCGGACGGGACGATCTGGACGGTCGCGTCCTCGTCGAAGAAGGACACCGGTCCGGCCACCCGGGAGATCGACGAGGTCCTGCTCTGTTTCGGGAACTCGCGGCTGTTACCAACGTCTGTGGACAGATTTAGACGGTTCCGCCACGGGTTGACGGCGGTTCGTCGGCGGCGTCCGCGACGAACCTCTCGGCCGCCGCCGCGTCGACGCCCAGCGAGGACTGCACCCCGGCGCCGTTCTCCTCCTCCAGCAACCCCAGCAGAACATGGCCGGTGCTGACACCGTCGTCGTCGAGCCGCAGGGCCGCCCGGAACGTCAGTTCGATCGCCTTCTTCGCGCGGGCGTCGTACGGAATCAGCACCGGATCGGCGTCGCTGCGCGCCGGCAGGGTCGTCAGTACCGTGTCCCGCGCCTGGCCGAGGTCGACACCCTGCGCACGCAGGGCGTCTGCCGCAGTGCCCTCGGTGCCGAGCAGGCCGAGGGCGAGATGCGCGGGGACTATCTCGGCGTTGCCGGCCAGCTTGGCCTCGTTCATGGCGGCGACGATCGCGTTGTGGGCTGGCTTGGAGAACTTCTCGAAACTGTGCGACGGGTTGGCGTCGGGCTTGCCGACGAACCGTTTCTGCGCGGCCTGCTTGGTGACGCCCATGCTGCGGCCGATGTCGGTCCAGGACGCGCCGGAACGACGGGCCCGGTCGACGAAGTGACCGATGAGATGGTCGGCGACCTCGCCGATGTGGTCGGCCATCAGCACCGCGTCGGCCAGCTGGTCGAGGGCGTGGGTGTGGTTCTTGGTGATTGCCGTGATCAGGTCGTCGAGCCTGACCGGCGGAGTAGTCTGCGTCATGCCGTCAACCTTAGGTTGACACTCTGTTCCCGTCAACCCGGAGTTGACCCTTCGTCGCACCCTCCACCCGTGCAGCAGATAATCCTCTCGGTCCGGCAGGTTGAGGCCCGTACCCGCGTCGTCCTGGCCCGGTCCCGAGTTCGGGGGACGGCTCGTCGCCGGCCCGTGCTCGGTGTCCGGCTCGGCCAGGGCCCGCCGGATACGGGCACATGCTCGCCGCGACCGGCGCGGTCGTGCGCATCGGCGACCTCCTGATCGGTCCCTCCCCGTGGTGCTGACCTGCGGTGCGCTGTCCTGCTAACCGAACTGCGCCACCGCGAGCAGACCCCGAGGGAGGAGCGGCGCTGCGTGAACGCCCACCGTCGGGCATGGCACGGTCCACATCGGCCACTGGTAAGACCGCCGCGCCCGCTACCGAGGCACGCGTGCGGCGGCCGGCACTCCTACCAGGTAACCGGCATTTCAGCCGGACCGAACGCCTGAATCGAGTGGTATTTGTACGTCAGCTCCGTCTCAGGCACAGCCAGCGCGAGCGTGGGAGCCCGCTCGAACAGTGTCGTGTAGACGATCTCCAGCAGATTCGGCACCAAGCGATTCGCCGGGCGCTGGTGCGGCCCGTGGCCGAACGCCATGTGCCTGGCGGGCTGTTCCCGCATGAGATCGAGCTCATTGGGAAACGGACACACCGACGGGTCGCCGTTGACGGGCAACGTCGGCACTGCCAAGCCATCACCGGCCTTGACCAACGTGTCGCCGATGCGCACGTCTTCCAGAGCCAGCCGCATCGGGGTTCCGTCGTTGACCGAGAAGAACCGGAGCATCTCGTCCACTGCGACCGTCAACCGGTCCGGCTGGGCGAGCAGCTTCGCCCGCTCTTCCGGGTGGTTCAGCAAGGTGAGCACGCCCAACGAAATCATCGTGGACACCGAGTTGTGAATGCCCTGGGCGTTCGACAGCATCATGGGCGCCAACCTGAACCAGTCGACCTCGCCGTGCTCGGCGCGTTCCTTCAGCTGCTGTTCTTGCGACTACCACGCCGACGGCGTTCGACATACAGCAGGTGGCTAGCGTACTGGGCGAGTTCGCGCAGCACGTCAGAACCATCAGCTTCAAGCTGATCTTGGTGAGATCAGCTGAATGTCGTAGTATTTCCGCGCTGGGTCGGGGAGATCCATTTGGGATTGGGGGAAGGACTTTGGTGAATAAGTATCGTATTACTCTGTTCAGCCTATTGCTGGTTGGTCTGCTTGCCGCTCCCATCGCGGCGAATGCGGCGGGTAACGGCTCGATGCCGAACCAGGGCAGAGCCGGGAACTGGTGCGCGCAGGAGTTCGACGAAACCGTGCGCAGTTTCGACGAGGCGTTCCTGGACCGTGACCTGGATCGGTTCATGCCCTATTACCACGAAGACGCCACGTCGGTCGGCACGAACGGCGCGGTGAAGTACACGAAAAGCGAGCTCGAGGCGGGCTTCCGGAACCTGTTTTCCTATGATGACCTCACAGCTGAGTTCCCGGTGCTGAAGAAGAGCGTCGTGGACTGTCACACCGCCGTGCTGGTCATCGACTTCACGCTGACCGTGCCGTCACTGGATCTGGTGCAGCACTTCGTCAATACGCTGACCTGGGTGCGGGACGACGGTCGATGGCAAGTGCTCGCCGGGGTCAGCACCGCCATACCGACAGAGGAAGCCGCGCCGATGACGGCCACCACGAGCGACCAGGTTTCCAGTTCTGGCACGACGAGGGACAACTGCGCGCGGAAACTCGAGCGGACGGTGGCCGACTTCGACGACGCGTTCCTCGCTCGCGACCTGGACCGGTTCGTCGGCTTCTACCACAGGGACGCCAGTTCGGTCACCTCGTCCGGCGTCATTCACTTCACCAAGGCCGACATCAAGACCAGCGTCGAGGGGCTATTCGGCTACGAGTTTACCGCACAGTTCCCGCTGCTGAAACAATCGATCGTGAACTGCCGCACCGCGGTTCTGGTGCGCGACTTCTCCATGCAGATTCCCGAACTCGAGGCGAACAGCAACTTCATCAACACACTTGTCTGGGTACGTGACCACGACCGCTGGCAGGTACTCGCCGACATCAACACCCCGATCGCGTAACGCCGGTCCGCTCGGGTGCGCGCGCGGCGCACCCGAGCGCGGCCAACCGGTGGTCCCGGGTCGGCACGAGCGTGCCGTCCACGATCGTCACTTGGTCGACTCGACGTCTGCGGGCCGGCTCAAGGGCCAGCAGTGGTCCAAGGTGTCGATCACGCGGTGGGCCGCGGAGTGCGACACCCCGAACAACGGCCCGATCTGGCGCATCGTCAGGTTGGTCCGCCAGTACGTCGCCACCGTTCCGTATCGGTATGGAACCGACACGAACTGGATGTCGGAGGGCCAGCTCGAGCTTTCCTACCGTCGGCCTCGGGGTGGTTCTAGGTGATGCCGGCTGTGATCAGCTGTTGCCAGATCTCGCCCTGGTCGACGACCTGGACGCCGTGTTTCTCGGCTTTGGTGAGTTTGCTGGCGCCGACCTCGGCGCCGGTGATGAGCAGGTCGGTGCTCGCCGAGACCGAGGATGCGGTGGTGGCGCCGGCTTTCTCGCACAGCCGTTGGAAGGTGGGGCGGGGGACCTTCTCGCCGGAGCGCGGATCGCTGATCGCGCCGGTGATCACCACCGTTGTGCCGGCCAGTGGCGCGTCAGAGGCGACGACGGGTGGGAGGTCCTCCTGGCGTACGTCCAGGGAGACGCCGCACTGTCGTAGCCGCTCGAGTTCGGGCCGCAGTCGGGTGAGGTGCTCGACCAGGGAGGTGGCGACCTTCGGCCCGATGTCCTCGACGGCCACGAGCCGTTCCTCGCCGGCGTCGGCGACCTGTTCGAGTGAGCCGAACCCCGCGCGGCACAGCCGTGTGGCGGTGCCCTCGGAGGCCATGGGGATCGCGAGCCCGATCAGCGCCCGACGCAGCCCCACTTGGCGACTGGCGTCGATCGAGTCGATCATGCGCGCCGCGGAGACCTCGCCGATGCGGTCGAACTCCAGCAGTTTCTCCTTGGTCAGGCGGTAGAAGTCCGACGGGTGCTCGAGGATCCCGGCCTCGGCGAGCCGTTCGATCCACACCGGACCGACGGCCTCGATGTCCGCCGCCGCCCGCGACGCCCAGTGGGTCAGCCGCCGCACGGTCTGGGCGGGGCAGGCGACGTTGGTGCAGAACAACTCGCGGCTGTTGCCCTGCTCGGTCAGCGAGTGCCCGCACGACGGGCACGCGGTGGGCGGCTCGATCTCCCGCTCGCTGCCGGTGCGTTTGGACGCGTCGAGCACGCCGGCGACGAACGGGATCACGTCGCCCGCGCGGCGCACCAGCACCGTGTCCCCGATCCTGATGCCGCGGGCGCGGATCACCTCCTGGTTGGCCAGGGTCGCGCGGGTGACATTGCCCCCGCCCACGAACACCGGCTCCAGCCAGGCGACTGGGGCGATCTTGCCCGTCTTGCCGACGTCCCAGACCACGTCGGCCAGCACGGTCGTCTTCTCCGCGGCGGCGAACTTGTACGCCAACGCGCCGCGGGGCGAGCTCGACCGGGTCCCGGCGGCCGCGTAAGCGTCGCGGTCGGCCAGCCGCAGCACGGCGCCGTCCAGGTCGTAGTCCAGGTCGTTGCGCTGCTGTTCGATCGCGGTGATCACCGCCTGCGCGGCGGCCGCGTCGGCGCAGTGCCGCATGTCGGCGACCGTGAACCCGAGCGTGGCCAGCCCGTCCTCCAGGTCGGTCGGGGCGCCGTCAGTGGTGGCCAGATCGAACGCGAAGAACTGTAGACGGCGCCCGGCGACCGTGGCCGGGTCCTTGGCGCGCAGCGTCCCCGCGGCGCCGCCGCGCGGGTTGATCAGTGGCCGGTCCGGGTGCGCGGTGTTGTAGGCGGTGAACGTGGAGCGCAGCATCAGCGCCTCGCCGCGCACCTCGACCCGACCCCGTGCGGCGACCCGCTCCGGCACCCCGTCGCCGAGCGCCCGCACCAGGATGGTCACGTCGTCGCCCGTCGTCCCGTCGCCGCGGGTGATCGCCCGCGTCAACCACTCGTCCTCGTAGACCAGCGCCAGCGACAGCCCGTCCAGCTTCGGCATGACCACCACCGGCTGACCGGGGAAGCGGTCGAAGAACGCCGCGACCTGCTCGGGCCGGCTCGCTTTCTCCAGCGACAGCATCGGCCGCGAATGCCGGACTGGCACGTGCAGCACCGTTGGCGCGCCCACCCGCTCCAGTGGATTCGGGTCCGGCGCCAACCCCGGGTTGGCCTCGATCAGCCCGCGCAACTCCTCCTCGATCGCGTCGTACTCGGCGTCCGCCACCAACGGCGAACCCCGGTAGTACGCGTCACGCAGCACCATCACCCGGTCGGCGAGTTCCTGGATCCGTTCCCCAGCGTTCACAGCGCACCACGCTACCCGCGCCCACCGACACACCACCGCACCCGCGATACACAGCATGCTCCAGCGCTCACCGTCGTCGGCCCGGACCGAGGACCGTGCGTGGCCGCTGCGCTGCGGCCACGTCGCGTCGAACCCCTCGGCGAACTCGGCGGGATCAATGCGACGCCCAGCAGCGCCGAGCTGTGCCCAAACACCCGCAGCTCGTCACGCGCGCCGGTCGGGGCGGAGCCGGGCGCGGCATCGTCGCGGCGGCCCGCGAGATGCCCGCGATGGACAGCACGCGACAGCGAGGAACGGTACGCAGCCGCCGCGGCATCCTCCTTCGGGTGCCGCCAACCGATACGGCAACGGCCTCGGGTCTCATACGAACTACGAAAGCCACGTCCTGTTCAGCCGAGGTGTCGCCGAGCACCGCGGGGGCTGTGCGGTTGCACCGGATCGCACCGATCATCGGCGCTGTCGAGACGGCGGCGCCGGTGGTCCGCGGGAGCGTCTTTCATGAAATCTCCTCGTGTCTCTCGGGTGTTTCCGCAAGCCATGGCCACTCTCGTTGCTGGAAGCCGAGCGCACAGCGGACAAATGAGGCTGCGTCCTGCGAGCCGCAAAGCGCCGAGGCTGCGACGCACGCACCTGCCGCATCCATTTCCGATCCATGACGAATCATCCGGACTCGGCGACGATGACCGATCCACAGTGCACGGGCGGGATCGTCTACTGTGATCGGCCGAGAGTTGTGGTGGGATTAAAACGGGGGTTTTGATGGATGTTGAGGCGGGCCGTGTCGAGGGTGCCGCGACGCTGGTTTTCATCAACTACCGCAGTAGTGACGCGGCTTCTTCGGCGGCGTTGCTCCATGCGGAACTGTCCGACCGGTTCGGCTCGAACGCGGTGTTCCTGGACTACGAGTCCATGCCGCTGGGCGAGGATTTCGAGCAGGCGCTCCTGGCCAGGGTGTGCACCAGCGCGGTGTTGCTGATCGTCGTGGGAGATCGCTGGCTGGACGGTGAGTTCGGACAACGGCCGATCGACAGCGCGGGCGACTGGGTGCGGCGGGAGATCCTGACAGCTCTGGAGCATGGCGTTCCGGTGGTACCCGTCCTGTTCGGCGGCGAGGTGGACCCCGAAAGACTTCCGCGTGAGTTGGCGGTGTTGTCTACGTTCCAGTACTTCAAGATCCATCGCCGGCAGCGAGCGGACATCACCGCTTTGGCTGAATATCTGACAAGCCACATCCCCCGTCTGGACGACTCCTACCGCCGGGTCCGTTCACACGCGGTACTCGACCACTATCACGACGTTCTCGATCCTCTGGACGACATTCACCTGACCCGGCGTCCCTGGCTGGTCAGCAGAATCGAGGCATTCCTCGACAAGGAACCACGCGGCTATTTCTTCATCGAGGGCAAGACTGGCGTCGGCAAGACGACGTTCGTGGCCCAGTTCGCGGTCGAGCACGACCATCCGCACCACTTTGTGTCGAACACCGGTGAGCGGCGCACGGCAGCGGGCGCGCTGCGCGGTCTCGCCACCCAGCTCATCACCCGGTACGAGTTGGAGCTGGACCCGGAGGTCGCGGGCGACGCGGTCGGGTTCCAGGCCGTGCTGCGCTTGGCCGCCGCGGCGGCGGCTGACCGGGGACACAAGTTGGTGCTGGTCGTGGACGGGCTCGACCTGGCTGTCGAGCACGGCGACCTGCCGCTCGCCCTGCCGGCGACGTTGCCGGACAACGCCTACGTGGTCGCGACCGCGCGTGAGGGCGTCGCGCTCTACGCCAGGGAACGGCCCTACGACCACGTGCGGATCGAGCCGGGCTCTGCGGACAATGAGGACGACATCCGCCGCCACATCGATGAGACACTGCGTGCGGACGCGCCGCTGCGGGCGCTGGTCGAGGCGAAGCTGCCGCTGCAGGAGTTCCGGGACGCGCTCGCTCGGCGCTGTGCCGGGGTGTGGATCTACCTGCGGCACGTGCTGGCGGACGTGCGCTCCGGCCGGGTCGCTCCGGACGACCTGCAGTCGCTGCCCCCTGACGTGTGGACCTTTTACAGCCGCACCCTGAACGAACTGACCAGCACCAACGACATGGTCCTGCCCGCGTTGAGCACGCTCGCCTGCGCCGCCGAGCCGTTGCCCCTGGACACCCTCGTGGCACTCACGGGGATCGAGGACTCTCCGGAGCGCGTGCGGGAACTGCGGGCCGCCATGACCGGGCGGGTGCGGGCCTTCCTCGTCATCGTCGGGGACGGGGACGACCGCTACTTCACACCATTGCACGACAGCGCTCGCGAGTACCTGCTCGGTGAGCGTCCGGACGACACGATGACCGGGGACGACCAGCAGTTGGACCTCCTGGCGACCCACGACCGGATCATCGCCCGCTACCTGGCTGCGCTGTTCGGCACGGCGGAGTCCATCCCCGCGGTGGCCACCACCGATCCGACCCGTCTGGGTGACCTCGACGGCGGCTACGGGCTGCGGAACCTGCCTGGGCACCTGGCTGCTGCCGGGTACGTCGAGACGCTGCACGAACTCCTCACCGCCGAGCTCGCGCGGCCGGGCGAGGCGCCGGCAAACGCGTGGTTCCGCGCACACGAGAAGCACGGCGCCTTCGCCGAGTACAAGGCGTCGCTCGCGCTGGGGCGTCGGCTTGCGACAGAGGACACCGACATGGGCCTCGCCGAGGGTGGCATGGCCGCGACGGTGGCCAGGGAGGTCCGCTACGCACTCATGACGGGCAGCGTCGAGTCGATCGCCGCGGGCCTGCGGCCGGGGTTGGTGCGGGCACTGGTCGAAGGCCGGGTGTGGTCCCCTCGGGTGGCTCTCGGGTGGATCCGCGCGATCGAGAACTACGCGACCCGGGTCGAGCTGGTCGCGGCGCTGGCCGAGGCCCAGCGCGCGGGTGACGGATTCTGCCTGGCAGGCGGAGAGGCCTGGGACGCGTGGCAGCTGGTGTTCCCGCCTCTGTCGAAACGCGCGATCGCTGTCGCGGGCCGCGTGCTCGCTCGCCTGCCACGGCACGTCCGGGAACCGATCGTTCGGGAACAGCTCGCGCTCGGCCTCGCCGCCGAGTTCCCCTACCGGGCCGAGTCGCTCGGCATGGTAGGCGGCGCGCTCGACACGACGGATCTGGAGCGGGCGGTGACCGCCGCACTGGAGTTGCCCGACGAGTCCGGCATCGGCACCGCGCTGCTGGGGCTGATCCCGCACGTCCCGGCGTCGGACCTGGTCCGCATCCACCACGCCGTCGCGGGGCGGCCCACGCCGGTCCACCGATGGCGCCAGGTTCACCGAGCGCTCGCGCTGCGCTTGGCGGAGGAACGCCTGCTCCCGGACGCGGTGGCCGCCTACCTGTTCGGCGAACTCGTCATGCTCGCGACGTTCGGCGACCCCGAGGGCAAGGTCGACGCCACCCGCAGGCTGGCCGGCCTGGTCGACGAGGAGCGGCGCCTCCCGGTGCTGCACGCCGTGCTCGACCGGATCACCACCCAGCCTGGACAGGTCGACTCCGCGCGACTGGTGCCGCTCTGCGAGTTCCTGCACGGGCCGCCCGTGGATCGGGCGCTGGGTCTTGCGCGCGGCATTGGTGCGGCCTGGGCGCGGGCCTTGACGTTGGCCGCGCTGGTCCAGGCGGTCCCGGACAGGCAACGGCCGGTCCTGGCCGAGGAGGCGCTGAAGGCCCTGCCCGAACCGGGTTCTCGCATGGACCTGGAGCGCGATCAGTCGCTGCGTTTCCTCGCTGGCCACGCCCGTGGCAAGACGGTGGACGCGGTGCGGAAGGCGGCTCGTGGACTAGAGGACTGGGAGCACGCGGTTGTGGTGGCTGTGCTGTCTGGCGCGGTGGCGGCAGGCGAAGCGGTCGCACTGCGAAATGAGGCGGTCGACCTCGCCGCGGCCTGTTGGGGATGGCGGCGTGCGAAGGCGCTGACCGGGATTGCCCCGCACCTGGACCACCACAGCAGGTTGCGGGCAATGGACCTGGTGTCGGACATTGGTTTCGGCCTGGGCCAGGCCCGATACCGCGCGGACGCGCTGGACGCACTCGCCGCACATACCAGGGACGAGGAGGAGCAGAGGCACGCCGCCCGGGCTGCGGGACGGGTCGGCGACCTGCGTGTACAGGCGGACGTGCTGGCCGCGATGACCGGTGAGGTGTCCTGGGACGCGCGAGCCGCACTGCGTGCGCGGGTTGAGGAGCTGACTGCCGCGCTTCCCGCGCCGGAGCGCATCGAGCCACTGATCTCCCTGGCCGGGCACAGCCCCGAGGAGGATCGCGCGGGCGTGTTGCGCCGCGCGGCCGATCTCCTCCCCATGCGACCGGAGGCGGGGCACCACGGGTTCGCGGCACAGCTGGCCGCGGTCCGGCCGGTACTGACCGAGCGGGAGATCCACGGCTGGCTTGCCGAGGCCGTGCACCTCGTCGGCGACGAGGACGCCATGGACGTTTGGCGCGTGCTCGGACGGAGCTTGGCACCGGGTCGCGCCACGGACAAGTTCTGGAAAGCACTGCGGAAACGGATGCGTGCCGCACCGGAGAACCGGTTCGGCCGGTACCTGGCCATGATGGCTCCCCTGGTAGACGCGGACGAGGTCGACACCCTTCGTTCGAGGGCGACCGAACTCGACGCACGTCACAGGCTGCTTCCTCTGGCTGCGGTGGCGTGCCGCCTCGACGGCCCTGACCGGCGACGTCTCGTGGGGGAGTTGCAGGCCTACCTTCCCACTCCCAGTCTGGCTGGTCACCCCGGTCCTCGGCAGGCCGCTAACCTGCAGCCGTACACGGTGGGGTTCCTCGCCGAGGCCATGACCGACACCGAGCGGGACCGCCTGCTCGACCTCGCCCTCGAGGACACCGGCCTCGCGTCCCGGTTCTTCGACGTGCTCGCCGCGCTGCTGCCTCACCTGTCGGAGTCCCAACGCGCCCGGGCCTCCGCGGCAGGCATGGCGGTGCTGCCGACACAGGCCGCCTTGCCCGGGCTGGACTTCACGGCGGTGGCCAGACACGCGACCCCGCAGTTCCTCTACGCCCTCCTCGCCGCCACCCGGTTCGCTCCGGAACACCCCAAGAGCCGTGCGATCACTGCGACGCTGGCCGCGCGCCCGGACGCGTCCGTGTACTGGCATAAGAACATCGACGGCCTCGGATCCGTGCGCGAACTGCTGTCCGGACTCGGCAGGCCAGGCCTGCTGACAGTTCTGGCCGCGGCGGCACCCGTCATCGCGAGGGAGGGCGGGCGCCGGACTAGCGACGAATGCGTCACGGCGATCGACGACGTGGTGCGATGGTGGCCGTGACCGTGTCGCTCGGACGGTCCAGCGGCCTGATGCCCCGACATCACTCGCGCCGAGGCGTACGCGATGATCGACTACCTCGGAACGTTGGGGTTGCCCTGCCGATCATCTACCACGCTGATCAGACGGCTGCTGACGTAGCCATCCGGCGAAGGATTATAACGTGTCCGAGGCCGGAGTCGCGCCCTATGGGACGCGATGCTCACCGACATGGGCACCCGAGCCCAACCGCTCATGGTCGCCGCCACCACAGCCGGCGACGACCCCGCCAGCTTCGCCCGGTCCGAGCATGACGAGTGCGCCCGGATCATCGACGACCCCCAGCGCGCGGCGCACCGGTTCGCCTACATCCGTAACGTCCCCGAAGACGCCGACCCCTGGGACGAGAAGCTCTGGCCGCTGGACAACCCAGCGCTCGGCGAATTCCTGTTGATCAAGTCGCTGCGCCAGGAAGCCATCGAAGCCCAGAACGACCCGTCGAAAGAGAACGCGTTCCGGCAATACCGGCTCAACCAGTGGGTCGCGCAGTCCCACCGCTGGATGCCGATGCACCTTTACCGGCACCGGCACCGTCGCCCCTGCCCCGGACTGGCTGCGCGCCGAGCTGGCCGGCCGCCGCGTCTACAGCGGACTCGACGTGGGCACGGCGTCGATGCTGTGGCGGTTCTGGCTCCCGCAGGCCGCCGTGGACTTCCTCGACCAGCGCACGAACGGCGAGGTCTCGCTGCGGCCGACGGCGGCTGGATCACCGTCACCCCCGGCGACGTCATCGACTACGACACCATCTACGCCGACATCGCCGAGGACTGCGCCACCTATCCGCGTCATGGCCGCCGGCTACGACGAGTGGTGCGGCGAACCGGTCCGCCAGGCCATCCAGAAGCAGACCCGGCTCGACCTCGCGCCCATCCCGCAGAACCTACCGCGGCATGACCTACGGCATGACCGAGCTGATGGCGCTCACCAAGTCCCGCAGCTGGGCACACCACGGCAACCCGGTCGTCGAGTGGTGCTTCGACGCCGTCGAGGTCCGCCACCCACCCGGCGACGCCGACCAGCTCCGCCCCGACAAGCCCGACCGCGCCGCCGTGGGCCGGCGCATCGACGCCGTACCCACCGCGGCAATGGCCGTCACACGCTGGCGGGAGCTGGCTCAGAAGCATGCCCGGTCGGGACGGATGGTTGTGCGATAGGCCGGCTCAGCTGTCCCGGTGGGAGAACTGGTGCCCGCCGTGGTCCTTGTACTCGTTGTCAACCAAGCGTGGGGCTGGCCAGCCGTCAGCTGGAGCGGGTGCCGGCTTTGGCGCTGGCTGATCCGCTCCGGTCGGCGCTGCGGGACCTGTGGATGCCTGAGGTTGCGGGGAGGCGTTCCCGCCCTGCTCATCGCTCATGTCACGCAGTCAACATGATGCAAGCGACCGAGCACAGGAAACCCGCCGACAGGACCCACACCGAATGCCACCAGACCCGCGCGCGCTTCGCGTTCGGCCCGTTGTTCCGCTTGTAGACCTCGACCCGCGAGACGATCAGCCGTTGCAGTACCTGCGCCCGGGTCAAGTCGGCTCCCCGCGCTACGCGGGTGACCCAGATCGAGCAGCCCGCGGTGACCACGTAGCAGGCGAACGCGAGCACGCCCAATAGCGTCGACCAGGACGTAGCGAACGGGTGTCTCGTCGCGAGGAACTGACCTCCCGCAAGAGCAAAAGTAGCGACGACTCCGGGCTTCGTTTCGATCCGAGCGAGCGACTGACCCTGGCGATCCAGGCGAGTCGCTTGCTCGGCGTTGATCAGCTCCCACTTGGCCTCGCGCGGGTCCTTCTCGGGCTCAGGCACCCACGGAGCGTAGCCCGATACCAGTCCAGAGTGAGGTGACGCACGTGGCCCTCGGCAACGAGCCAACCCTCGCGGACCGGCAGTGGCTCTGGCGGCTGACCAACGCGCACAACGCCGAGCTGCAGGAGCTATGGCGGTGCTGAACTTCCTCGCCTGGCTGACCCTGGCCACCTCCTACCGCGACGCGACTTCGCCCAGTGGCTCATCGACGAGGCCGAGTACGTCGACGAGCTGTTCGTCCGACCGGTGATCGAGGTCGGCTGAGGGTCTGCTGGCACGTCAGCGCCCCGTCTCGTAACGCAGCAGGACCGCACCGGACGGGAACGTCCTATTCTCCACGAGCCTCAGGTCCGCCCAGTTGTCGAGCGGCGGGAAGAACCGGGTGCCCCCGCCGACCAGCACCGGGTACACGACCACCTGGTACACGTCGACGAGCCCGGCCCGCACGAGCGGCGCGGCCAGCGTCGCCCCGCCGACCTCCAGCAGGCCGTCCTCCTCCGCCTTCAGCCGCCTCGCCACCTCGATGAGGTCGCCCCGCTCAAGCCGCGAGTTCCAGCCGACCTCCGTCAGGGTCTTCGAGAACACCACCCTCGGCGTCTCCCGCCAGACACGGGCGAAGTCGACGGTCACCGGTGTGGCGTCCGGCTGCTCGTCCGCCGTCGGCCAGTACGCCGACATCAGCTCGTACAGCTTCCTGCCGTACAGCGACATGGAGATCGAGCGTGCGTGGTCGTTCCAGAACTGGTGCAGCTCGTCGTCCGGTTCGCTCCAGCTGATGTCGTCACCCACCGCCGCCGTATAGCCGTCCAGCGAGGCGCTCATGCCGTAGATCAGTCTGCCCACAGGTCCTCCCGAGGTTCGTTGGTCCGCAAGGTAGACCGGGGGACCGACGAAAACTCATCGGATGCGTGCCCGCAGGTACTCCTCCTGCTCACGCAGCGTCGGCGACCCTCTCGACGCCACCTGGCGCAGCTCCACCTCCGCGCTTCGTGGGAGTCCTGGCTGACGTCCGCAACGCCATGCCCCTGACCCGTTGCAGCTGACTATGGGGGAGTGGGCCTTGTCGGAGGCGACGCAGACAACGGCGGGGGTGGCCAACCTGCTGAGCAGAGTGGATCCGGCGACCTGGTTGATGGCGTCATCACCCATGGCGGAGCGGACCGTCTCGGTGCAGGTGGGTCCTGGTGCGACGGTGATGACCCGGATGCCAGCCGGGCTGAACTCGGCCGCCATGTGCGGGCGTGATCGATCCCCAGCTTAACTTACTGCCGGGTATCGCACTCGACTTTGGCACTTTTGGTGGGAGCCCGGTCAGGCGGTGGCCGCCGAGGATGTTGACCGAGTGCCGGCGCGTCGTGTGGATCTTGCGGGGCTGGTAGGTGGAGCATCGGCGGTTCCGATAACAGCTCTGTCGTATACGAAAGAGTGTTCCGCCGATGCTCCGGGTTCCCACCTTATCGGGCGCGCTTGCGCGCGTCCTGGCCACCTTCCGGCCGTGTTTCACCGCTCCAACATTCCAGACGTTCACGATGCTGGTCGCGGGGTTGTTTGCGCAGCCGGTGGGGCGGACAGTCTGCGGGATGATCACCGGGGCAGGCTTGACTCGGATCTGGCGCCACGGCCGGGCACACCGGTTCTTCTCCACCGCACGGTGGTCTCCTCAACAGATGGGACTGGTGGTAGCGCAACTGATCGTGACGCACCTGCTGCCAGCCCACGCGCCGATCACGGTCGCGATCGATGACACCGCTGCCGAGAACCTCGCCTTCTGGGAGTTCGCCGCGGTGGAAGTCCTTCGCCACGCGGGCATTCGCATCGAAGAACTGCTTGAGCTCACCCACCTGAGCATCAGGCAGTACCAGCGTCCCAACGGCGAGGTCATCGCCTTGTTGGTGATCGCACCGTCCAAGACAGACCGCGAGCGCGTCATCCCGATGTCGGCGGAATTGTTCGCCGTGATCGCCGCGATCATCCGGCGGCATACCCAGCATGGCCGTCCCATTCCCCTCATCCAACGCTACGACAACCACGAGCGGCGAATGAGCGATCCCATGCCATTCCTGTTCCAACGGCACACCGGCGCGGTCCCGCGCGTGATCTCGCCCGCGACGGTGCTCGTCATGCTCCGCCGCCGCTGCGCTGAACTGGCCGAGCAGCACCCCGGCTTCCGGGCAACGAGTTTCACACCGCACGACTTCCGCAGGCTGCTGGCCACGGACCTGGTGAACAACGGCCTGCCCATCCATATCGGCGCGGCACTACTCGGACACTTGAACCTGCAGACCACTCGCGGATATGTCGCCGTGTTCAACGAGGATGTCGTGCGCCACTACCAAGAATTCCTCGACCGCCGACGACAGGCGCGGTCAGTTGATGAGTATAAGCCTGTCACCGACAGCGAGTGGTCCGAATTTGAGGAACACTTCGATCGACGAAAGGTCGAGCTGGGCGGTTGCACGCGACCATACGGTTCCGCTTGCCAGCATGAGCATTCTTGTTTGCGTTGCCCAATGCTTGCCATAAACCCGAAAATGCTGCCCCGGCTCGACGAGATCGAGGACGACCTGCTGGCCCGCCGCGCTCGGGCCGAGCACGAGGCTTGGCTCGGTGAGGTCGAGGGCATCGACCTCACGCTCACCTTACTCCGGCAGAAACGGCAGGAGACCAAACGCCTCGCCCGCGTCGCGCCGGTCGAGCTGGGCATACCGGTCGTCGCAGCGCCGCGATGACATGAGTTCCGGCCGAACCTGAATTGGCGAGACGCGCGCATCGCGGCATGTGCGAATGTTGTTCGATCGCTGCTTATACGCCGACGTCGCGGTCTCGGTCGGCCGAGGCGCGCCCCTGCCCGGCTCCCGCGTCACAGACCACCCTCACGGGCTCTCGCCCGCTGGCTGGATTCAGGAAGTCGTCCTCGGTGAACGCCAACCGCTGCAGGACTACGGCTGCTTCCTTCCCGACGACCCTTTCGCCCTGCCTGCGGACCACGCCAAGGATGACTGACGGGCAACCGTCTTCCCCGAAAACCAACGCTCATCGGCAATACACCACGTTGACGCAGCCCGGTCCGCCTCCACCCAGCGCCGCCGCTGATGCAGAGCCTGGTGATCATCTGGTACCACCTCGCCGGACACTCGCCGGGCGTTGTCGCCGCGCACCGTGCTCGCGCTCCGTGGTACGCGACCAAGACCCAGCCCAGCTACCACGACATGATCACCAAGCTCCGACGCGTCCTCATCGCCGCCCAATATCGTGCAGACCCGCAGGTCGAACCCACCCCCGAACAAATTCGTACCATCCGCCTGGCCTGGGCAGATGCCGCGGCGTGATTGCGAAACACGAGAGTTCCACAGTCTGATCGAACAGGCGTTCGCGGCGGTTGCCAGGGTCAGTCCTGCGGAGTGAGCAGGACGATCGGGATTTCGCGGGCGGTCTTCTGTGCGTACTCGTCGTACAGCGGGAAGATGCGCGCCATCTGGAGCCAGAGGGGCTCACGTTCGGCCGGGGACGCGACCCGGGCGCGAGCGGTGAACCGGCGGGTGCCGACCTGTACCCCGACGCTCGGGTCCGCCTGGAGGTTCTTGAACCACGCCGGATCCTCGTCGGCACCACCTTTGGAGGCGACGACGACGAAGTCCTCGCCTGCGGTGCCGTAGATCAGGCACGTGCGGCGCGGAATGCCGGTCCTGCGTCCGGTCGTGGCGAGCACGAGCGTGTAGACGCCGTTCGACTCGTATCCCTCGGTGCCACCCGAGGCCAGATACGTACGAGTCTGCTCAGCGACCCAGTCCCATTGCGAGTCGGTGGCGTGGTCAAGGTCATCGGCGACAGCCATGACGGACGGTCCTTTCTGGAACGGAAGTCTGGTACGGAACGTGCTTACTGGCGATCTACTTCAGTTGAGCCTCTCGGACAGCGCAACGATGATGCCCTCGGGGCCGCGGACGTAGCAGAGTCGATGGCTGTCCTCGTACCGCTCCAGCTCGCCGATGAGTTCGGCGCCATGTGCGCGCAGCCGGGCCAGGACGTCCTCGATGTCCTGGACGGCGAACATGATGCGACGAATACCGAGGGTGTTGACCGCCGCGTTCGGCTCGGCGGTGGTGGCCACCGGCGTGTGGAACTTCATCAGCTCAAGCCGTCCGTGGCCGTCCGGAGTCCGCACCATTGCCACGTCAACCCGGACGTCGTCGAGCCCGACGACGCGGTCCACCCACCGCCCCTGGACCGGTGCCTGACCCTCGAGCTCCAGGCCGAGCTCGAGGGAGAACGCGGTAGCAGCCGCGAGGTCGTCGATAACGACGCCGACGTTCTCCATCCGCCGGATCGTCATCATTCCTCCCGTGTCACGCGGCCCGTCGTGGCCGCTCGTGCCCCTGGGACGGAACTGACGCAATGTTCTCGACAGAATAACTTCTGTGATGGCCGTCACAGTCCCTACCGGGCGCGGCGAGGCGTACGGACGGACCATCAGCAGGTACTCGTCGATCAGGCCGGCCGCCATCAGCGACCAGACCGGCTCGCCACGGCCCACGAGCACGAGATTCGATCGGAATGCGTGGTCTGGTATCACGTCGCCGACCACGCGCACACAGTGATCACCGAGAACCACAACCGGGCACGCTGACTGGCCGGCGATCGGCATCGAACGGAGGGAATCGGCGGATGCCGACCGGATGCGTATCGCCAGGTCAGACTACTCGTCGAGGCGGGCCTGCTGGACGTCGTCCACGAGCGGCGGTACGCGGCGTTGTCGAGCACCACTACCGGCCGCGTCGGGAGCGGACGGCGATCGACACCGAGGTGGGCGCGTCGATGCCACTGGACGATCACCGACACCGCAACTGCCACGGTCTCATCGAACGGGTGTTCGTTGACTGATCGCACTCACCGCGGCACGAGAGTGCGTTCGTCAGAGGCTGTGTACTCGGTGGTTTCGTGCACTTGAACAACGGAAGAGCTTTCCCAATAGGCGAGCAGCGGTCACCGGCTAGCTCGGGTTTCGTTGGTAGAGAACGTAATGTCCCTCGCGGCGCCGGATGACCAGGCCGGCCTGATGCAGCACACGCAGGTGATAGGACACCGTCGAGGGCGCTATGTCGTGCCGGACGCTCAACTCGGCGGTTGAACACGCGCGGTCGAGATCAGCAAGCAAACCGGCCCTGGTGTCGCCGTAAAGCCGGGCAAGGACGCCCGGATCGCGGCGGCGGTTCGCAACCAGTCCCGTCGCCGGGTAGTTGATGACCGCCGAGTCCTTGCCGCATACCTGCAGGGCGACATTCGGCCAATTGAGCACGCTCGGCGACAGCACCAGTTCCCGCGTGCCCAGCGTTACGTTCTCCTCGTGCCCGCCAAGGGCAATCCGCAGCGACTCACCGGTCCATCTGATGTCCGGGTGCAGCGATCCGAGCAGCGCCGACAACCCGTGGTCGGCCATCGTACGTGTGCGCCCAGCGAGATCGGCCTCCATCGAGTCCTGCAGCGAACCCCAGCCGTCCGCGAGAACATGTCGCCAGAACACCCGCAACCCGTTCGCCGCACGGCGTCCGAAAGTACCGGCATCAACCGCATCCCTAACTGTCGTGGCCACCTGCCCGCTGTAGCAGGCGATGTGGCCGACCTGTTCGGCAATGGCTTCCTGCGCCGCACCGCTGATCTTGTCCAACTGGTCGTCGAGCACCGACAGTGCCCGTCCCAGCGTGGGAGCGGGAGTCAGCAGATCCGGTGCGTAGCCCCGGGACAGCGTGCTGGCGACAAGGGCCACATCGCGGTGGCACAGGACCGAGCGCGCGACCGGACCAACATCCCCGAATAGCGGGTGGCGGCGCCCCAGGACAAGCAACCACAGCCACACGGTGACCTCGGCCACCGGCGATAACGCCAGTCTGGTTCGCGCCATCCCGCCGGCCGTCATACGCAACGTGATCACGGCGTGATTCTATCACGGCCAAATCTGCGAATCGGATGATTCGACCGGGCTCGAATCAATTCTCTTCCCTCTGTGATCCTGATTTGCTCATCAGTACCCCGCCGTATCACGCGGAATGCCACGCCCCTGAGAAGGAGAATTCTGTGCTAGCTCCACGCAAACCACGGGTCGCCGTGCTGAGCCTGTTCTTGGTCGCCCTGATCGCTCTCGGCGGTTCGACGGCCACCGCGTCCACGACCTCTGCCGGCTCCGCGCCGACGGCGACGGCCGGTAAGCCGGAGGCAAGAGCTGCAGGCGATATCGGCGCTCAGGCCTGCACCGACGCGACCAGCTCTGGCGGCGCAAAGGTGCGATTCTGCTGGACATACGGAGAGGGACGAGATTTCTACGGTAACCGCCTGCCCATGTGGCGCGTCGACGGCGAGGTGTACGGGGCAAGCTTCGGCCAGATCCTGTGGGTGACGACGGACGGTCAAGCGGTCTGGCAGAGTACGGCGAGACCCTATTTCGTCGAGTACTTTACCTGGGCATCGGAGCGGCCGAAGTTCCGCGCGTGCAATTCGAACGGTTGCGGTGGCTGGATTTCTGCCTGACATCGGGAAATGCGATGGGTCGGCCCGCAGCAGCCGG
Source organism: Actinophytocola sp. (assembly GCF_009379765.1). GTDB lineage: Bacteria > Actinomycetota > Actinomycetes > Mycobacteriales > Pseudonocardiaceae > Actinophytocola. Next base: position 57,614 of record NZ_WHTD01000030.1, read on the forward strand.
CCCATCGCGTTTCCTTGTTCCCCGCCGGTGAGGATCAGCTCGGTGACGCCGGCGTCGACGGCCTCGGTGGCCAGGCGGCGCACGCGGTCGGCGCCGAGTGCGCGGCGGGCGGCCCGTGGCGAGGACCGCGCGCAGCAGTAGTCGCAGGCGAGGTTGCAGTCGAAGTTGGTGTACAGCCACAGCCGGGTGCCCGGCACCTGGGCCGGGTCGAGCGAGACGAGCGGGTCGGGCGGTCGGCCGCGGCGCACGGTCGCCACCGCACCCGCCGCGTCATCGCGCACCTCGACCAGCTCGTTGCCGGTTCGCGCGCACCACGCGGCGACGAACTCGGCTGCGGAGTCGGCGCCGAGCGCAACCGTGACGGTGGTGCCGTCGGCCGCCGCGCCGAGGCGCTCCACGAGGTCGAGCACCAGTCGGGGATCTACCACCGTGCGGGGATCTCCTGCTCCCGCACCGCCTCGAACAGGGACGCGTAGCCGTCGAGTTCGGGCACACCCATCGCTTGAGTCCCTCCAGCTCCAGGATCGGCCGGTGCGCCGGGTTGTCCCAGTCCATCGCCAGCAGTTGCTCGACCCACGGGGTGGCTCGGTCGTCGCCGAGCCGGGGGAGCGCGGTGAAGTTGCAGTGCGAGTAGGCCGGCGAGGTCCAGAATGCCTCGAACGCGCCGGGCATCAGCTCGTCGCGGCCGATCGCCTCCCAGGTGTTGATCCCGATCGCCGCGGCGTCGGCCTTCTCGTCGACCACCATGCGCAGCGCGTCGAGCTCGCTACGGCCGGTGTCGCCGTGCTTGCCGACGTCGCTGTTGAGCCGAACCAGCTCCACGTCGCGGTCGAGCCCGCCCTGGCGCAGGTACTGCACCGGTAGGATCGCCGCCTGGGCCGAGTCCCGCGAGCCGAGCGCGAGCCGCCGGCCGCGCAGGCTGTCCAGATCGGATAGTCCGCTTCCCTTGCGGGAGACGAACAACGTGCGGAACACGGTGTCGGTGTCGCGCATCGCCAGGGCCCGGCAGGCGCCGTCGGTCTGGAGGGTGGTCCGTACCCAGGCCAGGTTGGTGTTCCACGCGATGTCGATGGTGCCGTCGAGCAGCGCGTCGACCTGGCGGCCGTAGTTGGAGAACAGCACGAAGTCCAGCTCCGCGGGCCTGCCGGCGAAGTAGTCGCGGAAGCCCTCCCAGATGGTCACCACGTTCGGGGTGTAGGCAACCGCGCCGACCATCAGCGGCTCGCTCATGTCGCGCTCCTAGAACAGGGGTTGGCCGGTGATCGCCTTGCCGTAGAAGTCGTAGAGCACGTCCGCGGTGGGCGCCATCACGTGGCCGACGCGGGCGTCGCGGAAGTACCGGTCGATCTGCAGGTGCTCGGAGAACGCCGCGCCACCGCACACCCGCATCGCGGTATCCGTGATGGACAGTGCGGCGTCGTTGGCGGCGGCCTTGACGCCCAGCACGTGCAGCACGGTGTCCTCGGCCGGCTCGGCGATCCGGCTGGCGGCCTGGGTGAGATAGGCACGCGTGGCGGCCAGCTCGATCGACATCCGGGCCAGCTGGGCGCGGATGGTGGGCAGCGCGGACAGGCTCTGGTCCAGATGCTCCAGTTGCGCGGCGCTGGTGTGCCGCACGGCCGCGTCCACCGCCGCCGCGGCCAGCCCCACCGACACGGCCGCGTTGCCGAGATTGAACCACGGCATCACGTCTGCAGCATCAGCTCGAACCCGGAACCGGCCGCCCCGATCCGGTAGCTCTCCGGCACCTCGGTCTCGAAGGTCATCGGCGCGGACGCGTTGCCGCGCATGCCGAGCCCGTGCCAGCGGCCGGTGACCGTGACGCCCGGATCGCTTGCGGGAACAGCGAACACGTCGATGGTGTCCGCGCCGGGTTGTCAGGGTCGAGGTCACATAGACGTCGGCGTGGCCGGCCGAGGTCACCCAACTCTTGCGCGCCCGCAGCGCCACCCCCGCGCCGTTCCGCGTGGCCCGCGACACCGGTGCCCAGAAGTGCGAGCGCGACCCCGGCTCGGAGAACGCCAGCGAGCCCAACGCCGCGCCACTGGCCAGCTCCGCCAACAACCGAGGCCGGCCGGGCGGCGGTGCGGCGGCCACCGACATGGCGGCGCTGACATGCATCAGGTAGATCATCGCGGTCGAGCCGCACGCCCGGCGAGCGCGCCCACCACCTCGGTCAGCTCGTGCGGACCGCCGCCGAGCCCGCCCACCTCGGTAGGCAGGGTGAGGCCCAGCAGCCCGGACTCGCGAAGGGCCAGGACGGCTTTCTCCGGGAACGCGGCCTGTGCGTCCACCTCACGGGCCGAGTCGGCCGCGACCGCGACGACCGGGTCGAGACGTGCACTCAGCTCCACGGATCTTCCTTTCTTGTCAGGACTCTCGTCAGGACGTTGACGGGTGCCGCGGGGTCAGGCCGACGGCCAGCAACCCGAGGCCGAAGCCGCCGAGCAGCGAGACCGTCGAGCCGTCCGCGGCCAGCCAGTTCGTGGCCTGACCCCACTGCACCAACCCGATCACCGCGGCCACGACGAAGCCGACCCCCGCGACGGCCACGATCAGCCGCTGGCCCATCAGCCCGCCGAGCGCCGCGATCGCGCCGAGCACCAGCAGCACCACCAGACCCGCGTCCGCGACCTGCACGAAGTCGGCCTTGCGCTGCGAGCCCGGGCCGATCGCGAACACCGAGCTGACCAGCGCACCGAGCCCGAGCACGAACGCGGCGCGGTCGAGCGGGTTCGCCATCACGACAACCTCACCAGAAGTCGGGCGCTCCGTGCCGAGGAGCGCTGCCACGCCGGACGCAACACGCCGTCCACGCCGAACGAGCGGCCCGCCGCGGTGACGAACAGTGCGAGGTGCACCAGGATCATCAGGTAGTAGGACCAGTGCCACTCGTTCGGCGCGTTCAGCGCGGACAGCGTGATCACCACCGACTGCGCGACCCCGATCACCGCCCAGAGCCGGGTGGCCAACCCCACCAGCAGGAAGGCACCCAGCCCCGCCTCGACGAGCACCGTCAGCCAGGCGAACACCGTGAAGTTCGGCAGCACCACATGCTCCACGAGCCACGCCCAGGGCCCGAACACCGGCCGGTCGACCGCGAACTCGGTGAAATGCCGCAGCGGGCCGTAGTTCGGCGGGCCTTTCCACGCGACGTTCTGCATCCACAGCAGCGCGACCCCGATCCGCACGACCGGGACCGCCGCCGCGGTCAGCCGCGTAGTGCCGTAGGCCTGCGAGGTAGCAGCCATTGCCGACACATCCTTTCCAGGGGTGCTCCCAGGCAAGTGCATTGATCATGGACGCGCAACGCGTCGACGCATTACCGACTCCTTACGCTCGCCGGACGGCAGCGGCGGGTCCGCCGGTGCCGTCCCGGGTGCCGGAACATGCGGGACGATGGGGGTGTGCGGGTTCTGGACTGGTGGGCCGGCCTCAGCGCGCGCCGGCGCGGGTTGGTCGTGTTCCTGGCGGCGGTGGTCGCTGCCGGCGCGGTCGCGGTGAGCCTGCAGGCGATGCGGCGGGCCTCCGACGCCAACACTGCGACCGGTGCCCCCGCGCAGGACCGAGCCGGACCGGTGCTGCTCGTGCCCGGCTATGGCGGCTCTCGGGACTCACTGTCCACTTTGGCTGATCGGATCCGGCGGTCCGGACGCGTGGCGGAGGTGCTGACACTGCCCGGCGACGGCACCGGTGACCTGCGGGCCCAGACGCGGGTGCTGGACCGGGCGGCCGCCGACGCGGTGGCGGCGGGAGCGCCGTCGGTGGACGTGATCGGCTACTCGGCGGGTGGGGTCGTGGCGCGCCTGTGGGTCACCGGTGACGGTGCCGCAGTGGCCCGCCGGGTGATCACGCTGGGCGCGCCGCTGCACGGGTCGCGGGTCGCCACCGCCGGCGGTGCCGTGGCCCCGGGTGCGTGCCCGGTGGCTTGCCAGCAGCTCAGCCCCGGCAGCGCACTGCTGACCGAACTCGACGGGCAGCCGGTGACGCTGCCGTGGCTGTCGGTCTGGACCGAGAACGACCGGACGGTGATCCCACCCGACTCCGCGCGTCTGGCCGATGCGGTCAACATGCCCACTGCAGCACGACAGATGAACTCGTACGCTGCGGTGACCGATGGATCGAAGACGTCCTGGGCGCGGCGTACGCAGGTGCCCGAGCGGTATAGATACCCCACGAACCGACAACATCCGACCTTGCCGTCCCACGGGAAGTCGCCCACCGCATCACCACAACGCCGAACCAGCGTGCCCATGGATATGTCGACTTGGAGATGGTTGTGGCTGCGCTGCTATTTTCGCGCGGTTGAGCAACGTCGTCGCGTTCTGCGTCGGGATCGAAGGTAAACGTGAAGGGTGTTGTGCCCTGCGGTGTGGTCGGCGGGAGACAGCGATGGGTGGGATGAAGCCGAGTGCGGCATCGCCTCGGCTGACGCTGTCTTCCGCAGGAGGTTGCTGTGACGCGCGCGGCTTCCTTCGCTCCGGTCAGGCCGGTCTACAGTCCGGGCTCGGCGTAGGGGACCAAGCGCCGGCTCTGGCGGCGGTGATTAGTGCAGCGGTGATTAGTGCAGCGGTGATTAGTGCGGTCGCGATCGGCACCGAGTGCTGCGCTTCGGTGCCGGCGGGGTAACCCCCAATGCCGCTAACTTAGGTGCTGTGGGGTTATGATCTTGGTTGTGGCGAGAGTGGGACAGCAGGTCAAGGTGGGTACGCAGGTTCGGTTGCCGGATCTGGTCGGGGTCGGGGTGCTGACTGCGGCGTTCCCGCCGGA
>NZ_WHTD01000247.1 GCF_009379765.1 Actinophytocola sp.
CACCGGCATCGAGATCAGCGACCGACAGATGAAAGAACTCCCGATCACCCGCGACACCTGGCACGGCGACTGGAACTACACCCTCCGCCCGACACGCGACACGCCCAACCCACCCTGACTTGATTCACTACGCGCCCTAACCTGGGGGACATGACCGAGCCCGGGCTCCGTGAGCGCAAGAAGCAGCAGACGCGCCGCACCATCATCGACACCGCGACCCGCCTGTTCGCCGCGCGCGGGTTCGAGCAGGTGCCGGTCGCCGAGGTGGCCCGTGCGGCCGATGTCTCGGTGGCGACCGTCTTCAACTACTTCCCCACCAAGGAAGACATGGTCTACGACGGCATGGACGACTTCGAGGCCGCGCTCGTCGAGGCCCTCCGGCAGCGCCCGGCCGGCGAGCGGATGCTGGACACGTTCCGCGCGTTCGTCCTGCGCCCACACTCCCTTGTGGACCATCCGGAGGCGGTCGCGCGCATCGCCGCGATCGCGCGGGTCGTCAAGGACAGCGCCGCGCTCCAGGCCCGCGAGCGGCTGGTGTTCGACCGCTACACACGCGCGCTGGCCGACCTGGTCGCCGAGGAGACCTCCGCGAAGCCGCACGACGTCGAGCCGTGGGTGGTCGCCAACGCGCTGATGGGCGTCAACCGCGCGCTGAAGGACTTCGTGCACGACCAGGCCCTCGCCGGCCGCACCGGCAAGCAGATCGCCAAGGACGTGCTCGCCCAGGGCCGCCGCGCGCTGGCCCTGCTGGAAGCCGGCCTGGCCGGCTGACGGCGGCGGCGCTGGCCTGTCGCCAACGCCGCCGCCGTTCTCACCGTGCCCGAACCCGGGCCGCTAGCCTTTACCCGCGCCGCCGCCGACCGCCCTGCGGCCGGCGCACCGGCCGAAGCTGGCCCTGGCTGTCCACCGGACCCAGCGGACCGCTGCGCCGCGCGGGCGGCATCCGGTCGTAGGAGTCCTCGGGACCGCGCGCCGGGGGCATCCGGTCATAGGAGTCGGACGGTCCCGGGCGACCGCCGCGCCGTGCCGGCGGCATCCGGTCGTAGGAGTCGGACGGGCCGCGACCGCGCGGGTCGGCGGGCGGCATCCGGTCATACGAATCCACCGGACCCCGCCCACGCGGGTCGACCGCGGGCAGCCGGTCGTAGGAGTCCGCCGGGCCGAGCCGGCCTGTCAACGGCGGCAGGTCACCGCCGTCGGGGCGCCGGTGGGACCCGGCACGGTCGTAGTCGTCCTCGGCACTGTGCCGATCCGGGGGCTCGGACCAGGCACCCTCGACCCGCCGCGGCGCCCGGTAGGTGCCCGAGGTGCGACCGTCCACGGCCGGCATCCGGTCGAAGGAGTCCTCCGGGCCACGGCCGCGCGGGTCCACCGCGGGCATCCGGTCATAGGAGTCGGCGGGCCCACGGCCGCGCGGGTCCACGGGCGGCATCCGATCGTAGCCGTTCGCCGGGCCTTGGACCGGCCGCAGGTGACCGTTCACCGGCGGCATCCGGTCATGGGAGTCCTCCGGACCGCGACCACGCTGCACCGGCCGAAGGTGACCGGTGTTCCCGACCGGCGGCATCCGGTCGAACGAGTCCTCGGGGCCCCGCCCGCTCGGCACCGACCGCAGGTGGCCGTTGTTCTGGACGGGAGGCATCCGGTCGAAGGAGCCCTCCGGACCACGACCGCCCCGCACCGGCCGCAGGTGACCGGTGTTCGCCACCGGCGGCAGCCGGTCGTAGGAGTCCTCCGGACCGTAGCCGTTGACCGGCCGCCCGTCGGGACCCGCCGGGCTCTGGGCCTCCAGGTACCGCGCGAAGCCCTCCGCGGGCGACAACCCGCTGAAGGAGTCCTCCGGACCCATCCGGGGACCGCCCGGAGGCGGCCCGACCGGGGGCGGGCCGCCGACCGGGGGCAGCCGGTCGTAGGAGTCCGCCGGACCCCGCCCGCCGTTCGCCGGCCGCATCCGCGCGGAGTCCATCGGACCCGTCGGCGCCGGGGCCATCCGGCCGTTCGTCGCTGGAGCGGGAGGTGCGGCCATCCGAGCCGGCTGCATCCGCGGGTTCGAGGCGGCCGGACCCGGGCGACCGGCACCCGCCGGCTGCAGCTGCCGGGACCGCTCGACCGGCAGGCCGTCCGGACCCAGCACCGGCATCAGGCCGGTCGCGTCGACAGGGCTCGCGCCGGCGGGCTGCATCCGGCCCCGCGAGTCGGCCGGCTGCAACCGGGTGCTCGACTGCACCGGGCCGTTGGCCGCCGGCTCCAGGTAACCCATGGCCGGCTGCTCCTCGCGCCGCGCGGGCTTGTCCTTGGGGGGCAGCGAGTGCTTGCCCTTCCGCTTCGCCGCGAGCCCGGGCGTCGCCGGCGCTGCGTGGTCGCCCGCGCCCTCACTTGCCGCGGCCGGCAGCGCGCGCTTCGGCACCGGGTTCTGCCGCGCGACGCTGTCGGTCCATGACAGCACCGACGACGGGCAGTCCACGCCGACCACGCCCATCAGCCGGCCGTCGCGGGCGTAGCCGAAGATCGTTCCCGTGCCGTCGTCCGGGCTGCCCAGCGCGACGATGTCCTTGCCGAGCTTCGGCACGCCCGCGGCCTGGATGCGCACGCCGTACTGCTCGGTCCAGAACCGCGGCATCGGGGTGAACGGGTCCGCCGCGGCCCGGCCGGCCAGCAGGTTCTCCGCCGCGGCGCGGCCCATCTCGATGGCGTTCAGCCAGTGCTCGAAGCGCCGCGGCACGTCGTCGAACCGCACGTTGGGCCACTGCGCGACGTCACCCGCCGCCACCACGTCCTCCGCGCCGACCACGTGGCAGGTCGGCTCGCAGACCACGCCGTCGTCCAGCGGCAGGCCGGACCCGCGCAGCCACGACGTCGACGGGAGGGTGCCGGTCGCCATGACCACGCACGCGGCGAGCATCGTGGTGCCGTCGGCGAGCTGCAGCCCGATCCCCTCGGGGCGTGGGTTCCATGCCTTGATCGACGTGCCCAGCGCGAGGTCGACGCCGTGGTCGCGGTGCAGGCCGGTCAGCCACGCACCGAGGTCCGGGCCGAGCACGTTGCCGAGCAGGTTGGGCGAGCGGCCGATGAGGGTCACCTCGCGGTCCATGTGCCGCAGGCTCGCCGCGATCTCGCAGCCGGTGAACCCGCCACCGACCACGGCCACCGGGCCGCGGCTCGAGCTGATGGCCCGCTCCAGGTCCAGCGCGTCGGGCAGCGTGCGCACCACCAGCACCCGCGGGTCGTGGTAGGGCACGCCGTTCTGGCGCCGCGCCTCGACACCGCTCGCGATGATCAGCCCGTCGTACTTGATCTCCTCGCCGCCGGGCAGGTGGACGACCCGGCTGTGCGGGAGCAGGTACTGGACGGGCGTGTTCAGCCGCCACTTGGCGCCGACGTCCTGGTACGCCGGGAGCATCAGGTCGTTGGGTCGCATCGTCCCGTTCAGCAGCTGCTTGGACAGCGCCGGCCGGTGGTAGGGCGGGATCCGCTCCTGCCCGATGATCACGATCTCGCCCTCGAACCCTTTCTCGCGGAGCCGTTCGGCGGACCGAAGTCCGGCCAGTCCGGCTCCCACCACGACGATCCGCTCATCACGGTTCATCGGCTGCGTACCTCCTGCAACTGGATCGCCTGCATGGGGCAGGAACGTGCTGCTGCCTGTGCCCCGGCGCGGCTTCCGGTGTCCGGATCGCGTACGTACCGCAGGCGACCGTCCGCCAGGAGCTGGAAGAGCTCCGGGGACTCGGCCTGACAGATCCCGTACCGCCGGCACCGCTGGTTGTCGACGCTGACCTGTACTTTCTTTCCGTTGACGCCCCTGTTCGGTGCCTCCGTCGGGTCGATGTCCGCCATTTGCGGCGGGGTGGCGGCCGGTGCCGCGCTGAGCAGCCCGGCCTTGATGAGCACCCGCGGCGGCGTGAACCGCAGGACGGTGAGCGTGACCGCCGGCGTCACTGCCGTCAGCCCGCCCAGCCAGAGCACCGAGAGGTGCCCGTTGGCGATGGCGCCGAACCAGGAGTGCACGACCACCATGGCGACCGCGGGGTACGCCAGCTGGTGGAACCGCAGCCAGTTCCGGTACTTCACGAAGCGCCGCATCCCCACGCCGAGGGTGATCGCGATCATGATCTCGAGGCCGAGGATGCCCAGCGTGTGCCGGAACTTGCCGGTGAACGGCACCGAGATCCCGGTCAGCGACAGCGACTGCTCGCGGAGCAGCACGAACACGACGGCGTGGCTGATACCGGTCGCCAGCGTGAGCGAGGCCAGGATCATGTGCCCCGAGCGGATGGCCTGGAGCCCGGTGAGCCGCTTGATCCAGCCGGTCGCGGTGAAGATGCCCCAGCAGAGGGTGAAGCACATCAGGACGTAGGCAAGGCGCGCGGAGAGCGCGGCCGCCTCGCGGATGCCGATGTCGTGCTGCGGCAGGGCGACGACGACGGAGCTGACGACGGTGCTCGCGATGGCGTTCACTCGGCCGACCCTCGCGTGCTGAAGGTGCGGACGACGACGAGCGTGGTGGCGATCATCACCAGCACCACGATGCCGCCGACGAGCAGGTCGCTACTTCCCAACGAGTTCTCCGGGTAGGCCGTGGTCCGGGCCGAGGCCTCCGCGAACATCCCGTGGTCCGCGGTGACGTCTCCGGTGCCCTCGAGCAGGGTCATGTGCTTCATGACGATGTTGTTGGCCTGCTGCGCGAAGTCGCGGATCGTCGCGTTGCGGGTGCCGGCGCGTACCTCGGCGATCAGCCCGAAGACGGTCCCGTGGGCCGCGCGCAGCCGGTCGGCGAAGGTTTGGTCGAACTTGACGCCTTCCTTGCTGGAGATGTCGGCCATCCACGACTTCTGCGAGGAGGTCGGCTGGTCGGGCAGCTTCACGTCGAACTGTTCGGCCAACTGCGCGACGGCCGTGTTCAGCTGGGTGTGATCCTGGGCCAGCACCTTGCCGACGTCCTTGACCGTCTGGGTGCTGCCGCGTTCCTCGGCCAGCTCGCCCATTGGAATCTCCCACAGGTTCGCGAAGCGAATCACCGTGAGGAACTCCCGGTCGAGCTTTTCAATACCCTGGGACTCCGCTCGAGCCTGGCTCGACGACTGGCTGGCCAGGGCAATCCCGGCCACCGGGCAGGCCGCGCCGGCGACCGCCAGCAGTCCCGCCACCATCCATCTCAGAACTCCGCGCCGCATCGCTATCCGTCCGAGGCCGCTCAGAATTTTCTCATTCCCGAACCGATAATTTGTTTAGCTAATTCATTCTGCTCGCTGTTCACGTTTTTCACGCCGTATCCACTTTCGCTGCTGCCGTACTCGCTCGCGGCACCTTCACGCAGTTCACAACCACTGAGCAGCACCGCCGCAAGCGCGGCAAGAACCGCGAGGCCGGCTATCCCAGTGCTACGGATCCGCATCTGGACACGACTCCTCTACAACGCATTTCCAGGACGGACATCTCGCGTCAACGACGTTGTTTGGACACGGCTCGCCCATCACCAACGCCCCTATATACGGTGGATAACGGTTGGAACGTTCAGCCCGGGTCCAGGCGGTTCACGTGACGTGCGTCACAAAAATTGTCTGAACTTTTTGTGCTCCGGATCCGTAGCGGTCGCCGCGCTCCCCGTGGTGGCATGGAGGCTCGGTCCGACGATGGTCAGGACGATGGTCAGACGGTGGGCGGAGGGGTCATGAGGGCGGCTCTGGTTCTGCTGGTGACGACCCTGGCGGCAGGCCTGGTGACGGCGTCGGCGGCATCTTCGGCGGCGGCCGCGGCGCCCTCCGCGGACGTGGTGCGCACCGGCAGCGGGCTCGTGCGCGGCACGTCCGAGGGGCCCCTGCGGCTGTTCCAGGGGATCCCGTTCGCGCGGCCGCCGGTCGGGTCGCTCCGGTGGCAGGCGCCGCGGCCCGTGCGCCCGTGGGGCGGCGTGTACGACGCGACGTTCCCGCGCAGCCAGTGCGCGCAGATCGCGCCGGCCTACGGCGGGTCGACCACCTACGGGGAGGACTGCCTCTACCTCAACGTCACCGCGCCCACCCGCCGGCACGGGCGCCTCCCGGTGATGGTCTGGCTGCACGGCGGCAGCAACCTCACCGGTTCCGGGAGCGCGTACGACGCGGCGGCGCTCGCGGGCGAGGGTGACGTGGTCGTCGTGACGGTGAACTACCGGCTCGGCGTGTTCGGCTGGCTGGCGCATCCGTCGTTCGGCTCGGGGACCGGGAACTACGGGCTCCTCGACCAGCAGGCGGCGCTGCGCTGGGTGCGGCGCAACGCGGCGGCGTTCGGCGGCGACCCGCGGAACGTGACGCTGTTCGGCGAGTCGGCCGGCGCGGCGGACACGTGCGCGTCGCTGGTCTCCCCCACCGCGGCGGGCCTGTTCCACAAGGCGGTCATGCAGAGCTACAGCTGCGCCTTCCCCGCGCGCACGATGCCCGCCGCCGAAGCGGACGCGGCGAGCGTGGCGGCCGCGGTCGGGTGCGCGGACGCCGGCTGCCTGCGCGGCGTTTCCGCGAAGACGTTGCTGGAGCGGTTCGCGGCTCTGGGCGCGGCGGCGGGTCCGGTGGTCGGCGACCGCGTCCTCCCCCGCCAACCCGCCGACGCGATCGCCCGTGGCCGGTTCAACCGGATGCCGGTGATGCACGGCAACACCCTCGACGAGATGCGCCTCTATGTGGCGCTGTTCTACCCGCAGCCGATCACCGAGGAGCAGTACGACGACATCGTCCTGGCGACCTACGGTCCCGCGGTGCTCACGCGGTACCCGGCCGCGAGCTACCCCGAGCCGCGCATCGCCCTGGCCACCATCCAGACGGACTACGGCGGCCCGCTGTCGACGTGCACCCACCTCGACGCGTACCGCCTGCTGGCCGAGCGGGTGCCGGTCTACGCCTACCAGTTCGCCGACCGGGAGGCGCCGCCGCTGATCGACGCCCCCGGCTTCGACGAGGGCGCCGAGCACGCGACGGAGCTGACGTTCCTGTGGCCGAACCTGCTCGGCTCGCTGACCGAGCCCCAGGAACGGCTGTCGGACCGGATGGTGCGTTACTGGACGACGTTCGCGCACGACGGGCGGCCCGCCGGCTGGCCACGCTTCCGCGACGCCGACGACGTGCTGAGCCTGTCGCCCGACCGGATCCGGCCCGTCGACATCGCCGAGCAGAGCAACTGCGCGTTCTGGTCGGAGCTCACCGGCTGACCGCGTCGGCGTAGGCCTCGGGTTCCTCGAGCTGGACGAAGTGCCCGGCGTCGGGGAGCTCGAGAACCGCACCGTGCGGCCGGAACGCCTCGACCTGCGCCGGGCCGGCGACCAGGTCGTGGCCGCCCTTGATCAGCACGGCCGCCGTCTCGAGGCGCCGGAGCAGGGGAACGAGCGACTCGGCGCAGCCGTCGAGCGCCTGCTCGGCGTGGGCCCGGCCGCGCGCCCGCAACTCGTCGGGGAACCGCGCCGCCGCCTCGGTCGCCTGCCACCGCGCGCGGGCGGCCGGCTGGTGGAAGTAGAGGTCGTCGTACCGGTCGTGGTCGACGAGCCGGCCGATCAGCGGCGCGGTCTCCCTCCAGTCCGTGATCCGCTCCGGCCGCGCGGCGAGCCGCCGGCATTCCTGGGCGCTGCCGTGGTCGCCGAGCTCGTCGAAGATCGCCGCGGCGGCCGGCAGTCGCCGGCGCTCCGTGTCGTCGAAGTCCCAGCAGGGGTTCTCGAAGATCACCGTGTCGACGCGGCCGGGATGCGCGCACGCGTACCGCAGGGCGACCCGACCGCCGAACGAGTGGCCGAGCACCGTCCACCGCGGGATGCGCAGCGCTTCCCGGACGGCCTCGCAGTCGTCGACGAGGAGTTGCTCGGTGAGCGTCCCGTCGAGGGGGTCGGACCGCAGCACACCGCGCTGGTCCATCCCGACGAGGAAGCGCCGGCGGGCGATGAGGTCGCCCTGCCAGGCCATGAACTCGTGGCATGACATGCCGGGTCCGCCGTGCAGGTAGAGCAACGGCGGTGTGCCGGGGTCACCGCGCAGGTCGAGGAACAGGGTGGTGCCGTTGACCGCGACGTACCGTTCGGGCATCCGGTCATCTTCCCACCCGGCCGACAGGTTTCGCACGCGCCGCCGGCCGGAACCACGAGATGGACTGGCTGACCCTTGACTGGTTACACCGGGCGGCGGCATGCCGACGGTGGCCCGGGAGGTGATCGACACGACCGGCGCCGTCCTGGCCGGTCGCGGCTGGTACGAGGGCGCGCAGACGCTCGGCGGTGTGCTCCACTGTGGACAGTGGCGCGGACCGCTGACCGCGAGCGCCCGGCGGGATATGCTTCGGTTCGACCGTCTCGTCGGGCCATGTTGGGCGGCGCCATGTTCGGTGCATCCAAGCGACGCGTCGCCGCGCCGGACGTCGAGCTGCACGCGCTGCTCGCCATCGCCGATCGCGGGTGCGAGCTGCAGGACCGGGCCGAAGCCGTGCTCCGCGGCTGCGCCGGACCGGATCGGCCCGACACCGACCTCGCCCGCGAGGGCGGGTACGTCGCCGGCGAGTACCACCGCCTGCACGGCTGGGCCGTCGACACCCCGTCCCCGGACGCTGCGCGGGTCGCGCAGCTGCTGATGGGCCACTGCCAGCTGGTGCACCATGCCGTGCGGCTCGCGTTCCCCAGGTCCGGGCACCGGACCGAGACCCACCGGCGGGCGATCTCGCCCGACCTCGGCGACCCGGCCGGCCAGCTTCGCGCCCGCCGCGACGAGCTCGCCCGGCGCATCGAGGGTTAGGGCTCGTAGCGAATCAAGTCAGTGCGGCTCGGGTGTGTCGTGCGTCGGGTGCAGGGTGTAGTTCCAGTCGCCGTGCCAGGGGTCGCGGGTGATCGGGAGTTCTTTCATTTCTTTGTTGCTGATCTCGATGCCGGTGG
>NZ_WHTD01000016.1 GCF_009379765.1 Actinophytocola sp.
CCGTCCTCCTCCCGCCACCACCATCAGCCGGTTGACCGCAGGAGCTGCGAGGACTGGCGAATCCAATCCGCGTGCTCGAAGCAACACCGAAGGGCCCACGAGCCAGCTCCCAGCGCCCGACCAGACGACGACCTCGCACGGGCCACAGAGCAACGGCGTCAGCGGGCAACCACCCCATTTTCAGCCCGGAACGGGACGCCCACCAGGGCGACAGACTAGATGACCTATTCCAAGGGGTGGGTGCGCGCATGAGGCGAGGGTGTCCATGATCACTCCCGCTACTCCTGGGGCCTGCGGCCGCACCTGGTGTGCACCCTCGGCAGGCTGCCCATCACGTTCGCACTGACCGGCGCGAAAGCCGACGAACGCCGAACCCTTGCTCAACATGCTGCACACCGACACCACCCTGACCACCGACAGACCCAACCACCCTCGCCGAGGACGGCCTGAACCTGCTGCGCCCCAGCCCGCACAGGCGAGCCCGAACGCCCCGGCGCGCACCTCTTCACACCCGTACGTCACACGATCGAATCGATCAACCAGATCCTCAAAGCCCAGCTCCACCTCGAACGACACGGCGGCCACACCCCCAACGGAGTCATCGTCCAAGTCCTACAACGCATCCTGGCCCGCACCGCCGCAATCCGGCACAACGACAAGACCGGCGCACCCACCCACCGATCACCCACCGCATACCACCACCGAACCCTTGGAACAGGTCATCTAGACCTGGGCGCGGCGGCGGGTCGAACGGCGGGCCGCGGCCGCCAGCGGGAGCAGCTTGGTGAGCTGGTTGCGGCTCCAGATGCCGAACCGGGTCGCCGGGATGAGCACCGCGGCGCTCCGCATGACGCCCGCCTGGGCGTGGTCGACGAGCGGGCGGTGCGCCAGGTCGTAGCGGGCGAACGCGGCGCGGTGGTCGCCGGCGGCGAGGGCGTCGGCCAGGGCGGTCGCGCCCACCATCGCCAGCGTGGTGCCCATACCGGACAGCAGGGCCGGGCAGTAGCCCGCGTCGCCGACCAGCGCCACCCGGCCACGCGTCCACGACGGCATCCGCACCTGGCTCACCGAGTCGAAGTAGAAGTCGTCCGTGGCCCGGACCGCGTCGAGCAGCCGCGGCACCTGCCAGCCCTCGCCGGCGAACTCGGAGATCAGCAGCTTCTTCTGCTGGTCGACGTCGCGGTAGTCGTAGCTGAGCTCGGGCGAGCGGAACATGAAGAACCCGGTGGCGCTGCCGCGGTGGCTGTAGACGCCGGCCACCCGGCCCGGCGAGTTGTGCATGACGCCCCAGTCCGCCCGCCCCAGCGCCGGGTCGACCGGCACGAGCGCGACGTACATGCCGAGGTGGTGGGTGCCGCCCGGGCCGAACGCGAGCCCGCGGACCACCGAGTGCAGCCCGTCGGCGCCGACGACCAGGTCGAACCGGGCCTCGCCGCCGCGCGCGAAGGTCACGTCGACGCCCGCGGAATCCTCGGCGAGCGTCTCGATCGAGTCCTCGAAGACGTATTCCGCGTCGTCCTTCGCCGCGTCGTACAAAATGGACACCAAATCCGCGCGTTCGAGCTCGATGTCCCGGCCGGGGTTCTCCGCGAAGTCCCCGGGGTACAGTCTGGTGGACCGCCGGCCGGACCGGTCGACGTACAGGATCCCCTGCGTGTTCGTTCGTACTGAACGGATCCGGTCCAGCACACCCATCCGCTCGGCCACCTCGACCGCCTCGCCGCGGACGTCGATCGGCGCCCCGCCCTCGCGCGGGCGCGCGGCCCGTTCGACCACCGTGACCTCGTGCCCCGCACGGGTGAGCCAATAGGCCGTCGTCGGTCCGGCGATACTCGCGCCGGAAATGAGAACCTTCATCGCAATCCCCTTTCTGACCGTTGGTCAGTGAAGGCGACTGTACATATCTGACCACTGGTCAGGCAACGCTATGCTGAGAGAATGCTCAGCACTCGCGCGCAGATCCTCGACGCCGCCCACCGGCTGTTCGCCCGGCAGGGCTACCAGCACACGTCGATCCGCGAGATCGCCGAGCAGCTCGGTCTGACCAAGACCGCGGTCCTCTATCACTTCCCGAGCAAGGCCGACATCCTCGCCGCGCTGGCCGAGCCGTTCCTCGACGACCTGCAGCGGACCCTGTCCGGCCCGGGCACCCGCGAGGAGACGCTCGAGGCCCTGCTGGACGTGTACCTGCGGCACCGGTTCCTGTTGCGTACCAACCTGGTCCACGACCTGGCGCTGCTCGCCCAGGACGCGGTGGTCCGCCGGTTCACCCAGCTCATGCTCGACGCGAACAAGGTGATCGCCGGCCCCGCCCCGGACATGCGGGAGAAGGTGCGTGCCGCGCAGGCCGTCGCGATGCTGAGCGACCCGGTGATCGCCCACGCGGACGAGCCACCGGAGCTCCTGCGCGCGGAGGTCCTGCGCGGCGTGCGCCTTCTCTACCAGTAGTGGCCGGCCAGTAGAACGTGACCTTCGGCTCCGGGTCCCCGGGTTCGGGTGTCCCTTGGCATCCGGCTGACCATCAGCTCCCGCGGGTGCGGCGTGGACGACCAGGGATCCTGGCGGGCGTGGTCGACCAGGTGCAGCGACACCGTGCCGACGGCATGCGGGCCGGTCGGCTTCGGCACCGTCAGCCGCACCCGCTGTGGCCGCGTGCCCGCCAGCGCGGTCGCGACCGACGCGATCAGGCCGGTGGCCGGCGCCGCGTCACCGAGCAACCGGCGCCGGCCGATCAGGGTTCCGCGAACTGCTTCGTTCACAGCTCGTCTCCCTGTCGTGGAACTGTTGTGGAAATTCCGGTCACGACGCGGCGAGGGCGTCGGTCGGCGAGAGCCGCGCGGCACGGATCGCCGGGTACAGGCCGGCGATCGCGCCGATCACCAGCGTCGCGCCGACCCCGCCGAGCATCGCCCACGGCGGCACCACGGTCGGCCAGGACTGCGTCGCCGCGTAGCCGCTGGTGACCGCGATGCCGAGCACCACCCCGCCGGCGCCCCCCAACGCGGACAGCAGCAGCGACTCGGCCAGGAACTGGACCCGGATCTGGCCGCGGGTCGCGCCGAGCGAGCGGCGCAGGCCGATCTCCGCGCGCCGTTCGAGGACCGAGATGACCATCGTGTTGGCCACTCCGACCCCGCCGACGAGCAGGGCCACCGCGCCCAACCCCAGCAGCAGGCCGGTGAAGGTGCGATCGGTTGCCTGCCGCGCCGCGAGCGCGTCGGAGGGCCGGGACACCTGGACCTCGTTCGGCGAGACGGGGTTCGCGGTCGGCGCGAGCACGTCGCGCACGGACTCGACGTCGGAGTCCGCGGCTCGCGTGTAGACAGTCGTCGGGTGGCCGTCGAACTCCAGGTCGGCCTCCGCGGCGGCCCAGCCGACGAGCGCCGCCGAGTCGAGCTCCGGCGCGAGCGGCGCCGGGTCGAGGATGCCGATCACGGTGAACCACTGCTCGCCGAGGTAGACCTGGACGCCCTCGCCCGCCGACCGGATGCCCAGCAGCTCGGCCGTCATCGAGCCGAGCACCACGGCCGGGTACCGGGCGGTCGCCGCGTTGAGCCAGGTACCGTCGGCGAGCGTCGCGCCCACCGTTCTCGGCAGGTCGAGGTGCGCGGCCTGGACCGTGAGGCCCCGGGTCTCCGCGACCGGTATCCGGTCGGAGCGGTAGACCTTCGCGTCGGGCACCTTGCCGAGCGCGGAGACCTCCCGTACCGGGCCGATCCGGGAGATCATGTCGACGGACTCGGTGGGCAGCGTGGCGGTGTCGCCGCTCAGCGAGTTGCCGGGCGCCACGGTGAGCAGGTTGGTGCCGAGCGCGGCGAGCTGGCGGTCCAGCTCCGCCCGGCTCGACGACGACACCCCGACCACGGCGGTCATCGCGGCGATGCCGATCGCGATGCCCAGCGCGGACAGGAACACCCGCAGCGGCCGGGTCCGCAGGCCGGCGCTGCCGACCCGGACCACGTCCCGGGGCCGCAGCCGCGCCGGGGAGAGCGTCGGGGGCACGGCCCGCAGCCGTCGCTCGGTCATGACACCACCGCCCCGTCCCGCATGGCCACCCGCCGCGGCAGGCCGGCCGCGATGTCCCGGTCGTGCGTGATCACCAGCACCGTCGTGCCGGCCGAGTACAGCTCCCACAGCAGGGCCATCACGCCGGCCCCGGACACGGAGTCCAGGTTCCCGGTCGGCTCGTCGGCGAGCAGCAGCGCAGGCTCGCCGGCCACCGCCCGCGCGATCGCCACCCGCTGCCGCTCCCCGCCGGACAGCTCGTGCGGCCGGTGGTCGAGCCGGTCGGCGAGGCCGACCCGGACGAGCGCCGCCTCCGCCCGGGACCGGCGCTCCCGGATCGGCACGCCCGCGTAGAGCAGCCCGTCCGCCACGTTGTCCACGGCGGACTGTCCGGGAGCGAGATGGAACTGCTGGAACACGAAGCCGATCCGGTGCGCCCGCAGCGCCGACAGCTGGCGGTCGGACAGCGCCGCCACGTCGTGCCCGTCGATGCGCACCACACCCGCCGACGGCCGGTCCAGGGTGCCGATCAGGTGCAGCATCGTGGACTTGCCGGAACCGGACGGGCCGACGATCGCGACCAGCTCACCGTACCGAATGGACAGTGACACCTCGCGCACCGCGGTGACCCCGCCCTGGTACGCCTTGGTCACCCCGGCCAGCTCGACGACCGGGGCGGTCATGACGGCACCCCCACCGTCATGCCCTCGGCGAGACCGTCGCCGGAGACCTCCACCCGGCCGGAGGCGAACAGGCCGGTCTCCACCGCGACGATGTGGGATGCCTTGCCCCGCACCACCTCCACGCCGTACCCGCCCTCGGCGAGCGCGAGCAGCGCGGACACCGGCACGGTCAGCACGTCCTTGCGCTCCGACGCGGTGAAGCCGACCCGCACCGACGCCTGGTCCAGCCCCGCCAGCGCCTTCTGGTCGGCGACCGTGACGGAGACCTCGATCTTCGTGGTCGGGTCGGCCGACCCGTCCCCACCTCCGCCTCCGCCACCGCCGTCGTCGCCGTCGCCGGTGTCCACGACGGTCTCGGTGGCGGCGATCTTCCCGGCGACCTTCCGGCCGTCCGGCAGGGAAACACCCACCGCGGCGCCCTTGACCGCGAGCCGCTGGTCGGCCACGTCGAGCTCGACGGTGACGATCCGCGCCATCCCCGTGTAGTCGAGCACGGCCGAGCCCGGCTGGGCGGCGTCGCCGACCGCCGCCTGGTGGCTGTCCACCCGCACCGGGCCCGCCGCGTAGACGATGCGGCCCGGCTCGACCGTGCCGGTCTCCGGCAGGCCGAGATCGTCCTGCCAGTCCTTCACGGCGGCGGCGGTCGCGTCGGTGTACTCGTCGTCCACGGTGAACCCGGTGTAGCCCAGCTCGGCCAGGTTCTTCTCGAACTGCCCGACGTCGGCGCCCTCCGCCTCGGGCGCCAGCGTGCGGTACGCCGGCAGCGCGCCGTACAGCAGCACGACCGGCGCGTCGTCGACGCGGTAGACCGCCTGCCCGCGGCTGACCGTCGCGCCGACCGCCGGCAGCGCGGTCACCGTTCCCGCGAGCCGGCCGGAGACCGTCGTGGTGTCCCCGAAGCCCAGGTCGCCGGACTCGGTCTGGGTGTCGACCAGCGTCTCCCGGGTGACCTTCGCGGTCGCCTCGGGCAGGTCGGCGCCCGGGTCCCGGTCCGCATCGTCGCTCCACAGGCCGGCGTCGAACCCGATCGCGGCCGCCACCGCGGCCCCGGTGAGGAGCACGGCGAGCGCCGCGACCACCACTTTTCCGGTCCGCCCGCGGCGTCGTCGGTCGGCGGTCACCTGCCACCACCGTCGTTCAGGCTCGGACCTTCGCCGCCCTCGGGCGGCTTCGGCATCAGGTGCGAGCACTTCTGGTCGGCCGCCTTGTACGTGGGGTCGTTCGGGCCCACCCCGATCTCGTCGTTGTTGATCTGGAGGCCCCCGTCGGTCGGGTCCGGGAACTTCGGCACGCCGTTCTCCCGCATGCACTTCGAGTACTCGCGCAGCTGCGCCACCACCTCCGGGTCGGCCTTCTGCGGCTCGCCCCCGTTGGGCATGTACTTCTTGCACTTCTCCTGCGCCGCGTCGACCGCCTGCTTGTCGGTCCCCTCCGGCAGGTTCAGGTTGACCCCGCCGCCCTCGTTGATCTCCGGGTCCGGGAACTCCGGGACGCCGTTGTCCCGCATGCACTGCGCGAACTTCAGCATCTGCTCCCGCTCGTCCTTCGGGCCCTTCGAGGTGCTCGGCGCCGAGCTGGCGTCCCCGCCCGCGCTGGCCACCCCGTCGCCGTCGTCCGCCGTGCCGCAGCCGGCCACGGTCATGGCCAGCAGCAGGCCGGCCACGAGGCCCGTGCTGATCCGCTGTGTCATCCGCACTGTCGTCTCCCTCCACGCTGCCGGCGGGTCGCCGGTCACGCGACGGAGTGAAGTCGGGGCGACGTCATCGGGCCGTCTCCGAAGACGTTGACGCGCAGGTGACATCACGTAGGGCCACCATGGAGGCATGCGGATCCTGGTGGTCGAGGACGAGCCGCTGCTCGCGAACGCGGTGGCGGAGGGGCTGCGCGCGGACGCGCACGCGGTGGACGTGGTGCACGACGGCGGTGCCGCGCTGGAGCGGCTCTGGGTGCACGAGTACGACGTGGTCGTGCTCGACCGCGACCTGCCGGTGGTGCACGGCGACGACGTGTGCCGGGCGGTCGCGTCGCGTGAGGGGGCGGTGCGGGTGCTGATGCTCACCGCGGCGGCGGAGATCGACGACCGGGTCGCGGGGCTCGCGCTGGGCGCGGACGACTACCTGCCCAAGCCGTTCGCGTTCCGGGAGCTCGCCGCGCGGGTGGTCGCGCTGGGCAGGCGCTCCCGGCCGGCAACGCCGCCGGTCCTGGAACGCGCGGGGATCCGGCTCGACCCGCACCGCCGCGAGGTGTACCGGGACGGCCGCTACGTTCCGTTGTCCCGCAAGGAGTTCGCGGTGCTCGCCGAGCTGCTGCGGGCCGAGGGCGCCGCGGTGTCGGCGGAGCGGCTGCTGGAGAAGGCGTGGGACGAGTACGCCGACCCGTTCACCCACACGGTGCGGATGACGATCCTGAAGCTGCGGCGCAAGCTCGGCGAGCCGGCCGTGGTGCTGACCGACCCGGGAGTGGGGTACCGGATCCCATGAGGCGACTGACGATTCGCGCGCGGCTCACGCTGGTGTACGGCGGGCTGTTCCTGCTCGCCGGCGTGCTGCTGCTCGGGGTGACCTACGCCCTTGTGTCCCAACAGGTTCGCGGCAACTCGACGGTCACGGTGACCGGGAAGGACGGCACGGTCACCACGCAGCAGGGGCCCCCGCCGGACGCCGACCCGCGGGTGGACCAGGTCATCGAGCACACCCAGCAGGACGCGCTCACCGCGCTGCTCACCCAGGGCGGGATCGCGCTGGCCGTGGTCGCCGCCGCCGCGACCGCGCTGGGCTGGCTGATCGCCGGCCGGATGCTGCAGCCGCTCGACCGGGTGACCGAGACGGCGCGGCGGATCGCGGACGCGCCGGGCTTCGAGGGCCTGCACGAGCGGATCGCGCTGGCCGGGCCGTCGGACGAGCTCAAGCGGCTGAGCGACACGTTCGACGTGATGCTGGAGCGGCTGGACCACTCGTTCGACGGTCAGCGCCGGTTCATCGCGAACGCGTCGCACGAGCTGCGCACGCCGCTGACACTGAACCGGACGCTGCTGGAGGTGGCACTGCAGCGACGTGGCTCGTCGGCCGAGGTCCGGCAGCTCGGCGAGACGCTGCTGGAGATCAACGGCCGGCACGAGCGGCTGATCGACGGACTCCTGGTGCTGGCCCGATCGGAGCGCTCGCTCGGTGAGCGGTCCTATGTGGACATGGCGGACGTGGTGACGCACGTGGCCGCCCAGCTCGGTGTCGAGTTCGTGGCGGCCGAGGCACCGACGACCGGCAACCCGGTCCTGCTGGAGCGCCTGGTGCAGAACCTGGTGGAGAACGGCGTGCGACACAACGTCCCCGACGGCTGGGTCCGGGTCACGAGCACCACGCTGGCCGACGGCCGGGCGTCGCTGGTCGTGGAGAACACCGGCCCGGTGGTGCCGAGGTATGAGATCCCGAGCCTGTTCGAGCCGTTCCGCCGGCTGGCCGCGGACCGCCTGGCGACCTCCGGCGCGGGCTTGGGCCTGTCGATAGTCCGCGCCGTGACCCACGCCCACGGCGGCGAGGTCCACGCGGAGCCGAGGGAGGGCGGCGGCCTGACCGTGACGGTCACCTTGCCGGGCGCGGACGCCGTCACCCCGACCGACCCGCCGGGAGCCCTGAACGACGCGCTCGGGACGTCCAACGTCCCGAACGACGCGTTCGAGGCATCGAAGCGGCCCGCGGTCAGAGGACGATGAACGGCAGGGCCACCCAGCCCACGGCGATGGCGGCCGCCGCGCCCAGGGCCACCCAGCGCCAGATCGGCTGGCGGCGGACCAGCCACAGGGACGGCAGCAGGCCGGCCGTCACCACCGCGTTCGAGGCCAGGGCCAGCAGGGCGTGGGTCTCGGCGAGGGTGATCGCCAGGGACAGGATCGTGATCAGGACCAGGGCGAGGCTCGTGCCGGCCACGGCCAGGCCGGTCAGCCACGGCACGGGCTCAGGTGGGCGTTGCGGCCGCGGCGGGCGGGCGTCCACCGGGGGTTCGACCACCGACTCCTCGCCGGTCAGCGGGTCCAGGTAGCCGACCGGCGCGCCCATCGACGCGGCGATCCGGCCGGCCAGCTGCAGGCCGCGCCGGGTGACGACGGCACTGGCGGCACTGGCGGCCTCGTTCGTCCCCGAGTCGCTGCGCCGCACGGCGCTCGCCACCCTGGCCCACTCGTGCAGCGCGTCGGTCAGCTCGGTGCCCAGCGGCATGCGCCGCGGGTCGACCTCTCGCTCGGCCACTCCGTCGTGGCCCACCAGCACCGCACGCTCGCCGTCGGCGCGCAGCTGCACCACCGCTCCCTCCGCCTGCCGCACATCGCTACGCAAGGAAACTACCCAGCGCGTAGAACGCCACCGCGCCCGCGGTGGCCACGTTGAGCGAGTCCACCCCACCGGCCATCGGGATCCGCACCGCCGCGTCGGCGGCGGCGATCGCCTCGGGCGTCAGCCCGGGACCCTCCGAGCCCAGCAGCACCGCCACCCGCTCCGCCCCGACGGCGGCGGACAGCGGCCCGGCCGAGCCGGCCGGGGTCAGCGCCAGCACCCGAAATCCCTTGTCCCGCACCAGACCAAGCCCCGACGGCCACGGCGCCAGCGAGGTGAACGGCACGGCCAGCACGTGCCCCATCGACACCCGCACGCTCCGCCGGTACAGCGGGTCCGAGCACCCCGGCCCGAGCAGCACCCCGTCGACGCCGAGCGCCGCGGCGTTGCGGAACAGCGCGCCCAGGTTCTCGTGGTCGCCGACGCCCTCCAGCACGGCCAGCCGCCGCGCGCCCGCCAGCACGTCGTCCACACCGAGCTCGGGTGGCCGGCCGGCCACCGCCAGCACGCCCCGGTTGAGATGGAACCCGACCACCTCGGCCATCACCTCGGCCGACGTCGCGTAGACCGGCGCGGACCGCCCGGCGAGGTCGGGCGCCAGGTCGGCGAGCCGCCGCGGCACCCCCAGCACCGCCCGCAGCGGGTACCGGGACGCGAGCAGCCTGCGCACGACGACCACGCCCTCGGCGATCACCAGCCCCTTCCCACCCGGCCGGTCCGGGCGGCGGTCGGCGGTGGTCAGGGCCCGGAAGTCGGCCAGCCGCCCGTCGTCCGGGTCCCGCACCTCGATCACGCGCGCATGCTCCCACAGCCCCGACCTACCCGCCGGCATGTTACGAGCACGCGGCGGGTGTTTCGCACTGCGTAACACTCGGTGTGCCGCAGTGCACCGTTTTGGCCCCTAGCAACGGCCTTTGGTGGTGTGTCACGGTTGAAACTCCCGCGCACACGCCGGACTCCGTACGTCCGGTTTGGGGAGGGCCGGTATGGGACAGCATGTAGCGACCGACATTTTCGACCGATCGGATCGCCAGCGGTACCGAATGAAGGTCCAGCGTTGTCTGGACGCGTTGGCCAGAATGCTCACCGAAGGCGGGTTCTCCACCTCACCCCCGCAGATCGGCCTCGAGGTCGAGCTGAACCTCGTCGACGACGGCCTGCAGCCCGCCATGGCCAACAACGTCGTGCTGGAGAAACTGGACGACCCGTCGTTCACCACCGAGCTGGGCCAGCACAACATCGAGCTGAACGTGCGACCGCGGCCGCTGTCCGGCGACCAGGCCGGCGAGCTCGAGCTGGAGCTGCTCGCGGCGCTCACCAGCGCGGACACCAAGGCGCAGGACGCGGGCGCCCGGCTGGTGATGATCGGCATGCTGCCGACCCTGCGCGACGAGCACTTCAACGCACGGTGGCTGTCGAACAACGCTCGGTACTCGCTGCTCAACGACCGGATCTTCGCCGCAAGGGGCGAGGACATGGTGCTGCACATGGAAGGCCCGGCGATCCCCGGCCAGCGAGGCGAACGGCTGCGCAGCCGGGCCGACTCGATCCTGCCGGAGTCCGCGTGCACGTCCGCGCAGCTGCACCTGCAGGTGGCGCCGGAGGAGTTCGCGACGCACTGGAACGCCGCGCAGTGCCTGGCCGGCGTGCAGGTCGCGATCGCGGCGAACTCGCCGTTCCTGCTGCGCAAGGCGCTCTGGCACGAGACCCGGATCCCGCTGTTCCTGCAGGCCACCGACACCCGGCCGGAGGAGCTGAAGAACCAGGGCGTGCGCCCGCGGGTGTGGTTCGGCGAGCGGTGGATCACCTCGATCTTCGACCTGTTCGAGGAGAACGTGCGCTACTTCCCGGGCCTGCTGCCGGACATCGACGACGAGGACCCGATCGAGGCGCTGGACTCCGGACGTGCGCCGAGGCTGGCCGAGCTGCGGATGCACAACGGCACGATCTGGCGGTGGAACCGGCCGGTGTACGACGTGTTCGGCGGCGTGCCGCACCTGCGGGTGGAGAACCGGGTGCTGCCGGCCGGGCCGACGGTCGTCGACCTGATCGCCAACGCCGCGTTCTTCTACGGCGCCCAGCGCGCACTCGTCACCGAGGAACGCCCGCTGTGGACGCAGATGTCCTTCCAAGCGGCCGAGGAGAACCTCTACGCGGGCGCGCGGCACGCGTTCGACGCGCAGCTGTACTGGCCGGGCATCGGCTGGGTGCCGCCGGACGAGCTGGTGCTGCGCCGGCTGCTTCCCATGGCGCACCAGGGTTTGCGGGACCTCGGCGTGTCGGATGCCGCCCGGGAGCGCTACCTCGGCGTGATCGAGCGGCGCTGCCTCGCCCAGCGCACCGGGTCGACCTGGCAGCGCGAGACGGTCGCGCGGCTGGAGGACCGCGGGATGGACCGGGACGCCGCGCTGGTCGGGATGCTGCGCCGCTACATCGAGCTGGCCTCGACGAACCAGCCAGTGCACACCTGGGCGGTCATCTGAGGGTGATACGAGAGGGCTGAGGCGGCCTTGCGCGACCTGGCATATTGTCGCGGTGTGGAGGAGGACGATCGATCCACATACGTGGTGGGCGACGTGCACGGGCACCTGGACGAGCTGCTCGGCGCGCTCGCCGACGCCGGGCTGGTCGACAACGAGGCAAGCTGGTCCGGCGGTGACACCCACCTGTGGTTTCTCGGCGACTTCGTGGACCGCGGGCCGGACGGCATCGGCGTGATCGACCTGGTCATGCGCCTGTCCGCGGAGGCGGGGGCGAGCGGCGGGCACGTCGAGGCACTGCTCGGCAACCACGAGATCCTGCTGCTCGGCATGCACCGGTTCGGCGACGACGAGGTGCCGTCGGACTTCGGTCCGCGCAGCTTCGCGCGCAGCTGGGAGATGAACGGCGGCCAGTCCACCGACCAGGAGGCGGTCACCGGCGAGCACATCGAGTGGCTGTCGAGCCGGCCGGCACTCGCGCTGGTCGGCGAGCACCTGCTGATGCACTCCGACACGCTGGAGTACCTGGTCTGGGGCGGCGACATCGAGGAGATCAACGCCGGCATCCAGGAGGTCCTGCGCTCGGACGACATCATCGAGTGGTGGGAGGTCTGGCGCAGGCTCACCACCCGGCACGCCTTCCGCGGCCCCGCGGGCGCCGAGGTCGCCGGCCAGCTGCTCACCGTGCTCGGCGGCGACCAGGTGGTCCACGGGCACAGCGTGATCGCCGACCAGCTCGGCGTCCCCCCGGACCAGATCGACGGCCCGTACTCCTACGCCGACGGCCGCGCGCTCGGCGTGGACGGCGGTGTGTTCGTCGGTGGGCCGTGTCTGGTGGTCGAACTTCCCTTCGACGGCAAACCGGACACAGTGGACGAGGCCTGAGCCCACCGAACGGTCGAGTTTGTAGCTCCCCGGTCGAACGTGCCGTCGACTTGTGCCCGTGGCCGGGCGGGCGGGCAAGATGGTGACGGGTGCCGCAGCGGGCCCGCACGAGGAGGCGCAGCATGCCCACCGTCCCCAGCTACGTGTCCGGCACGTCGGACAAGCCGCTGCTCGGCGACACCATCGGCGACGACTTCGACCGGACCGTCGCGGCGCACGGTGACCGCGACGCGCTCGTCGATCGGGCCACCGGCCGGCGATGGACCTACCGCCGGCTCGCCGACGAGGTCAACGCCGTCGCGCTGGGACTCGTCGACCTCGGGGTCGAGAAGGGCGACCGGGTCGGCATCTGGGCGCCGAACTGTGCCGAGTGGACGTTCACCCAGTACGCCACCGCCAAGATCGGCGCCATCCTCGTCAACATCAACCCGGCCTACCGGGTGCACGAGCTGACGTACGTCCTCAACCAGGCCGGCATCCGCACGCTGGTCGCCGCGTCGAGCTTCAAGACCTCCGACTACGCCGCCATGATCGCCGAGGTGCGCCCGGAGTGCCCCGCGCTGCGGGACGTCCTGCTGATCGGCGGCGAGGACTGGACCGGCCTCGTCGCCACCGGCCGCGGCGGGTCCGCGGCGCACCTGGCCGAGCTGCAGGACGCGCTGTCGGCCGACGACCCGATCAACATCCAGTACACCTCGGGCACCACGGGCTTCCCCAAGGGCGCCACGCTGTCGCACCACAACATCCTCAACAACGGCTACTTCGTCGGCGAGCTGTGCAACTACACGGAGGCGGACCGGATCTGCATCCCGGTGCCCTTCTACCACTGCTTCGGCATGGTCATGGGCAACCTCGCGGCCACATCGCACGGCGCCTGCATGGTCATCCCGGCGCCGGCGTTCGAGCCGAAAGCCACGCTCGAGGCGGTCGCCGGGGAGAGGTGCACGTCGCTCTACGGCGTGCCGACGATGTTCATCGCGGAGCTCGCCGACCCGTCGTTCGAGTCCCACGACCTGTCCTCGCTGCGCACCGGGATCATGGCCGGCTCGCCGTGCCCGGTCGAGGTGATGAAGCAGGTCATCGAGCGGATGGGCATGACCGAGGTGACCATCTGCTACGGCATGACCGAGACGTCCCCGGTCTCCACCCAGACCCGCGCGGACGACAGCGTGGACCGCCGAGTGTCCACTGTGGGCAGAGTGCACCCGCACCTCGAGGTGAAGGTCGTCGACCCGGAGACCGGGCAGACGGTGCCGCGCGGCGAGCCGGGCGAGCTCTGCACGCGGGGCTACTCGGTGATGCTGGGTTACTGGGAGCAGCCGGACAAGACGGCCGAGGCGATCGACGCCGCGCGCTGGATGCACACCGGCGACCTCGCGGTCATGGACGACGAGGGCTACCTCAACATCACCGGCCGGATCAAGGACATGGTCATCCGCGGCGGCGAGAACGTGTACCCGCGCGAGATCGAGGAGTTCCTGTACACGCACCCGGACGTGCTGGACGCGCAGGTGATCGGTGTGCCGGACCAGCGGTACGGCGAGGAGCTGATGGTGTGGGTCCGGATGCGCGAGGGCGCCGCACCGCTGACGGCCGAGTCACTGCGCGAGTACTGCACGGGCAAGCTCGCGCACTACAAGATCCCGCGCTACGTGCACATCGTGGACGAGTTCCCGATGACGGTCACCGGCAAGATCCGCAAGGTCGAGATGCGGGAGAAGTCGGTGGCGCTGCTGGGTCTCCAGGACGTCGCGGCCGCCGAGCACGCCTGACGGAGCACGCGTCGTGACCGGCCGGAACGGCAGGGTCGCGAGAGTGGCCTCGCGGCGGCGAGCGGCGCAGCATGGTGAGTCGCGCCGCACGTGGTGCGCGGCGCGGGCCACGAAGGAGGCCAGCAGGATGCTCACCAAGTCAATGATCACCACCATGCTCCCCGTGTCGGACGTCGAGCGGGCCGGGCAGTTCTACGGCGACACGCTCGGCCTGCACCAGAAGGCCTCCGGCGCCGACGGCAGCCTCGTGTTCGACGCCGGCAACGGCGACGCCATCGGGCTCATGCCCGCCGAGGCCGGCGCGCAGAGCGAGCACACCGTGCTCAGCTTCGAGGTCACCGACATCTCCGGCGAGATCCGCGACCTCGAGCGGCGCGGCGTCACCTTCGCCGACTACGACCAGCCCGACCTGAGGACGGTCGACCACATCGCGGAACTGGGCAACGAGAAGGCGGCGTGGTTCAGTGACTCCGAGGGCAACATCCTGTGCATCCACGAGGTGCTCGGCTAACCCGGCCAAACCGGCTACCCCCCACCCCCCGGGGTGGCCTAGGCTGGGCAGACGCGTCCTGGGTACGCCCTGGGGCGCGTTCGTATGTGTGGAGGTGACTGTTGTGCCGACCGGAAAGGTCAAGTGGTACGACTCGGAGAAGGGCTTCGGGTTCGTCACACAGGACGGAGGTGAGGACGTCTACGTCCGTTCTTCCGCCCTGCCGGCCGGGGTGCCGGGCCTGAAAGCCGGTCAACGCATCGAGTTCGGTGTCGCCGACGGTCGCCGCGGGCCGCAAGCCCTGTCCGTCCGGCTGCTCGACCCGCCGCCGTCGGTCGCGGAAGCGCACAGGCGACCCGCCGAGGAGCTGCACGGCCTGATCGAGGACATGATCAAGCTGCTGGAGTCCAACGTCCAACCCGACCTGCGCCGCGGCCGCTACCCCGACCGCAAGGCCACCAAGCGAGTCGCCGACGTGGTCCGCGCGGTCGCGCGCGAGCTGGATCCTTAGGGCGCTACCTGCGCCGACCACACGCCACGGGTCACCGGCTCCGGATCGCCCGTCTCGCCGCGCACCAGCTTCGCGCCCGCCTGCTTGACCTCGACGGTCTGCAGCTGGTCGCCGGCGCCGGGCGGCTCGGCGTCGAACGAGGACGACTTGCCGGGGGCGAACGTGGCGACGGTCTCCGGCGCCTTCTGCTCGCCGGCCGCCGTGCGGTACTGGATCACCACCGACCACGGGGTGTCCGATACCTCCTTGGGCACCCGCACGCGGACCGGCGTTCCCGGCGCGACCTTGAGCTTGACCTGCGCGGTGTTGTCCCGCTTGCAGTCGTTGACCTCGACGTCGCAGTAGAGGTACGGCTTCGCGGTGACCTTGTGGGCCGCAACGGTGAAGTCCACCCGCGGCGGCGGGGGCGGCGGTCCGGGCGAGGCCGAGCAGCCGGCCGGCACGAGAAGGCCGACGAGCAGGGCCGCGACCGGGACGAGCGTGCGCACGCAGCAGAGACTACGGACGCTCGTCGCCTCCGCCGGGCGGCCCCTCCTGGAACACGGCGCTGCCCTGCGGCACGGACCTGCGCGACCCGCCGCCGGTGCGCCACGGTCGAACCGGCCGGGCGCCGCCGAACCAGGGCAGCAGCGACGCGCCCTGCCGGGTGAGGATGGTCTGCACCAGGCCCACGGCCAGCATGATGGAGATCACGAGGAAGCCGAGCCAGAACACCGGGGGCAGTAAAATGCCCACCGCCCCGCCGAACACCCAGGCGAGCTGGAGCACGGTCTCCGAGCGGCCGAACGCGGACGCGCGGGACTCCTCCGGCAGGTCGTCCTGGATGACGGCGTCGAGGCTGTTCTTGGCGAGCGCGCTCGCGATGGCGCCGACCAGGCCGACGATCGCCGCGGTGGCGATGCCCTCCATGAGCATCGCGAGCAACGTCGAGGCCAGGCAGCCGGCGATGCAGCCGATCATCACCTGCTCGGGGTGGCCGACGTGCATCCGCGCGCCGATCCCGTTGCCGACGAAGCTGCCCGCACCGGCCGCGCCGGCGATGATGCCGAGGAGCAGCAGCTGCTTGAACGCGTCGCCCTCGGTCTCCGCGCGCACCGCGAACGCGGCGAACATCATGAGGAAGCCGGTGAGCAGCCGCACCGTCGCGTTGCCCGACAGCGCGACCACGACATGTCGCCCCATCGGCTGGCGTTTCGGCTTCTCCGGGTTGGCCGACAGCGACGCCGGCACCTCGCCCTCGGTGACCTCGACCCAGGCCGGGATCCGCATGGCCTGCCCCGCGCCGACGACACAGATGACCGCGGTGAACCACAGCGCGCCCGGCGAGTCGAACAGCTGCAGGAACAACGCCGCGACCGCGCCGAACGCCGCGCCGGCGACGAGGCCGAACACGGTGAGCCGGGCGTTGGTCTTGGCGAGCGTGATGTCCGGCGGCACGACCCTCGGGGTGACCGCCGCCTTCAACACCGTGAAGGACTTCGACAGCACCATCTTCCCGAGCGCGGCCGGATACAGCAGCCAGGTGTCGAAGTTGGCGGCCATGACGACGCACATGAGCGCCTGCCCGGCCGACGCGGCGCACATGGCGAGCCGGCGGCCGCGCTGGATGCGGTCGAGCGCCGGGCCGATCACCGGCGCCACCAACGCGAACGGCGCCACCGTGATCAGCAGGTAGAGCGCGACCTTGCCCCTGGACGAGTCGGTGCTGGCGGCCGAGAAGAACAGCGTGTTGGCCAGCGCGACGGCCATGGCCGCGTCGCTGGCGTAGTTGAGCATGGTGGCGTAGGTGAGCGAGGTGAGGCCGGACTTGTCGGCGCCGTCGGCGTTGGCCGCTCGGCGGAACGCACGCACGGCGTTGCCGGTGAGCTGCCGGCTGCGCATCGCGGCGACCCGGGTGACCGTCAGCTTCTTGGGGAACTGCGGGGCGGCGGCCGGACGGTGCGGCGGCTGTTGCCGCGCCTCGCGGGCCTCTTCCGGGAAGTCCTCGGCGTAGCCGTCCGGGCCGTAGGTCTCCGGCACGTACTCCTCGCGGCGGGTTTCCTCGTACCGGGGGCGCGGCGGCTCTTCCGGCGGCGGGAGCTGGCGGCGCGGCGGGGGCACGTCGCGCCAGTTGCGGCGCGGCGCCGGCGGCGGGGGCTGGCGGTACTCGGGCTCGCGGCGGACCGGCTGGGTGCGGCGCCGGTCGTCGGCCGGGTACGGGTTGGCCGTGGGGATGGCGCTGGTCAGCGGCTCCTCGCGGGGCGCCATGGGGATCGCGTTGGTCGGCGGCTCCTGGCGCGGCGGCACGTACCGCGCCGAGGGAGCCTGCGGCGGCGGCGGCTGGTGCCCGATGGGTGGTTGGGGCTGGTTCGTCCAGCTGCGCCGACGCTTCCGGCCGGAGCCTCCGCGGCCACGGCGGCCACTCGGCGGTTGGTCACCGGAACCGGAACGAATCACTCTTCCATCCTGCCGTAAGTCGGACCTGTATGAAGCACTGACGGGCCCGCGCGGTCAGGGGATCCATCAATCGCGTCACCCGTGGTCGGTGACGAACCTCACCCGGAACGTCGTCGGCCACAACTTGCCCGTGACCAGGAACTCGCCGGTGCCCGGGATCGCGGCGATCCCGTTGAGCACGTCGGCGCCGCCGCGGTCCTCCTCCGGCAGCAGGCCGGCGAGGTCGACGGTGGCGGTGACCCGCCCGCTGCGCGGGTCGACGCGCACGATCCGGTCGGTCCGCCAGACGTTGGCGTAGACGACGCCGTCGACGCACTCGAGCTCGTTGAGCTGGTCGACCGGTTGCCCCTCGGCGTCCCGCACCCGCGTCCGGCCGGTCTCCGCGAACGTGTCGGGGTCGCGGAAGGTCAGCCGGTCGGAACCGTCGCTCATGATCAGCTTCTCGCCGTCGTGGCACAGGCCCCAGCCCTCGCCCCGGTAGCTCGCGCGGCCCTCCTCCCTCAGGGTGGCCCGGTCGCGGCGGATCGCGACACCGTCCTGCCAGGTGATCTGCCAGATCGTGTCGCCGACGACCGTGATGCCCTCGCCGAACATGTCACCCGGCAGCTCCGTCTGCTTCTCGACGTCGCCGGTGTCCGGGTCGGTGGCGCGCATGGTCGACTCACCCTCGAGGCCGGTGCCCTCGTAGAGGACGCCGTCGACCAGCTCGAGCCCCTGGGTGAAGGCGTTCGGATCGTGCGGGGTGGTGTCGAGGACCTCGGCACGCAGCTCGGTCGGCGCCGCGGGCGGGGGCGCTTCTGGCGTCGCTTCGGAGCAGCCGGCGACCAGCGCGACGACCGCGCAGACGGCGGCGAGGAGAGCCCACACGGGACCAGCCTTACATGGGTCGAGCGGCGGTTGGCACAATCGTGTCCGATGAGTGTGACTGAGCCGGACCTGCAGGACCCCGCCCTGGTGGCGGAGGTCGACCTTGCGCGTGCCGCAGCCCAAGAGGAGGCGGGCGACGAGGCGGTCGGTGCACACGTCGGATCGCACGTCGAGGGCGAAGCGGCGGTCACCCACCTGTTCGAGGCGGCCAAGCCCGGATATGGAGGCTGGCGCTGGGCGGCGACGCTCACGAGCGCCGGCGCCGGCACCGAGGTCACGGTGAGCGAGGTCGTCCTCCTCCCCGGCCCGGATGCCCTGGTGGCGCCCGACTGGGTGCCGTGGGAGCACCGCGTGCAGGCGGGCGACCTGGGCGTCGGCGACCTCCTGCCGACGGCCCCCGACGACCCCCGGCTCGTCCCCGCGTACGTGGCCTCCGACGACCCGGCCGTCGAGGAGGTCGCCGCCGAGGTCGGCCTCGGCCGCACGCGCGTGATGGCCCGCCCCGCCCGGCTGGACGCGGCGACCCGGTGGCAGCAGAGCGAGTTCGGCCCGCGCTCGGACATGGCCAGAAGCGCCCCGGCACACTGCGGGACGTGCGGCTTCTACCTGCCGTTGGCGGGTTCGCTGCGGGCGGCCTTCGGCACCTGCGGGAACGAGATCTCCCCGGCCGACGGCCACGTGGTCCACACGGAGTACGGCTGCGGCGCGCACAGTGAGGCAGAGGTCGAGCAGGTCTCTCCGGTCCTGGTGGCCAACCTCATCTACGACGACGCCCGCTTGGACGTCGAACCCCTGGCGGACGAGCCCGCCGAGGCCGAGGCTTCGGCCGACGCCGACGCCGAGGCCGCCGCCGAGGTGGTCGAGGAGCCCTCCGACGTCGAGGTGCCTGCCGCGAGGGAGCCCGAGCCGGCCGCCGAGGAGCCGGCCGACGACGCCGACGCCGACGACGCCGCTGACGTGGCCAAGGTGGGCGAGGCACTCGCCGATACCGAGCTCCCGGCTGCCGAGCCCCGCACCGAGGACCAGCCAGCCGTCGAGCCGGACTCGGCTCGCCCCGAGACGAGCGCGACCGAGCAGCCGGCCCCGACGACCAGCTTCGTGGCCACCGCCGACGGCGAGGTGACCGCCGTCGAGGGCGAGCAGGCACCGCCCGCTCTCGGCCAGGGGGACATCGCCGGCCCGGCGGCGGACCCGGTCGCCGCCGAGGCGCCGAGCACCGAGGGCGATACCGCGGAGGACGAGGCGCCGCGGAGTCCGGTGGACGAGGCGCCTGCGGCTCCACTCGAGCCGGTGGCGCCCACTGAGCACGCCGAGCCCGCTGAGCCCGCTGAGCACGCCGAGCCCGCCGAGCCCGCCGAGCAGGCAGAGCCTGTCGGGCAGGCTGAGCCCGCTGAGCACGTCGAGCACGTCGAGCAGGCCGAGCAGGCCGCGTCCGTCGAGCAGGCAGCGCCCGCAGAGCAGGCCGAGCAGGCAGAGGCCGTCGAGCAGGCAGCGTCCGCAGAGCAGGCCGAGCAGGCTGAGCCCGCAGCGCCCGCCGAGCAGGCAGCGTCCGCAGAGCAGGCCGAGCAGGCAGAGGCCGCCGAGCAGGCTGAGCAGGCTGAGCCCGCAGCGCCCGTCGAGCAGGCCGAGCAGGCCGAGCCCGCAGCACCCGCCGAGCAGGCAGCGCCCGCCGAGCAGGCCGAGCAGGCAGCGCCCGCCGAGCAGGCAGCGCCCGCCGAGCAGGCAGCGCCCGCCGAGCAGGCAGCGCCCGCCGAGCAGGCAGCGCAGGTAGAGGTCGGCCAAGACTGGATGGGGTCGAGCGAGCCGGAGCAGCCGGGACGAACCGAGTCCGCGCGGGACGGCGTGGCTGAGCCTGGGGCGGCAGGGGCAGGGCCGGCGGACGGGTGACCGATCCGTTCGGGACCGAGCGGCTTCGGGAGGCCGTTCTGGCCTCCTGGCGAGACTCCCCGACTCGGTTTCGTGAGGACGCCAACGCCGAGGAGGACCTCTTCCTCGGCGGCTACCGGGACCGGGTCGTCGTCGAGCTGGCGCAGAACGCCGCCGACGCGGCCGGGCACGACGGGGTCCTCCGGGTTTCCGTCGTGGGCGGTGAGGTGCGGGTCGCCAACACCGGGCGGGCGCTGGACGCCGCCGGGGTCGCCTCGTTGGCCTCGCTCCGGGCGTCGGCCAAGGTGGGTGGGGTCGGGCGGTTCGGGGTCGGCTTCGCCGCGGTGCTGAGCGTCACCGACGCGCCTCGGGTCGTCTCCCGGTCCGGGGGTGTCGCGTTCTCCGCGGCGCGGACCCGGGACGCCATCGGGCAGACCGGGCGGGTTCCGGTGCTGCGGCTCGGGTGGCCCGCCGAGAACGAGGACCCCCTGCCGCACGGGTTCGACACCGAGGTTCGGCTGCCGACGGCCGCCCCGAGCGAACTCCTCGAGGAGTTCGCCGCGCAGGCGGGCGACCTTCTGCTGTCCCTCGACGGGTTGCGGCGCATCGAGATCGGCGACCAGGTCTGGGAGCGCTCCGGCGACCACGACATCCGGTCACCC
Organism: Actinophytocola sp.; assembly: GCF_009379765.1. Lineage (GTDB taxonomy): Bacteria > Actinomycetota > Actinomycetes > Mycobacteriales > Pseudonocardiaceae > Actinophytocola. The sequence continues at coordinate 20,983 of NZ_WHTD01000016.1, forward strand.
GAGGGAACCACCCACTGGCTCGTCGTGCGCGACGCCGGGGTGCTCACCGACGTCAGCGAGCTCGGCGCCGAAGCCCGTCCACAGTGGACCGTCTGCTGGGCGGCGCGGCTCGACGACGACGGCCGGCCGGTGCCATTGCGGGACGAGGTGCTGCACGCCCCCACCCCCACCGACGAGCGGCTCTCCCTCCCCGCGCGGCTCATCGCCACGCTCCCCATCGAGGCCGACCGCCGCCGGGTCCGGCCCGGCGTCGCCACCGACGCCGTCCTCAGCGCCGCGGCCGCCGCCTACCCGCGCCTGCTCGCCCACCTCGACGACACCGACCGGACCGCGCTGGTACCCGTCCCGGGGTTCCCGCGGTCCGAAGTAGACGACCGGATCCGCCAGGAGGTGCTCGTCGCGCTGCGGAAGGCCCCGTGGCTGCCCGCGGGCGACCAGGCGATCGCACCGAACCAGGCCACCCTCCTGCCCGTGCCCAGCGACGCGCTCCGGGCCGCACTCGACGACACCGTCACGGGACTGGTCGACGCCGAACTCGCCGGCAGCGAGCACGCCCAGGCCCTCGCCGCACTGGAGACCAGACGGCTGACCATCGCCGACATCGTCGAGCACGTCACCGGCACAAGGAAGGAACCCGGCTGGTGGCACCGGCTCTACGACGCGCTGAGCCCGATCGCCGACAACGACCCGGACGCCCGGGACGCGCTCGGCGCCCTCCCGGTCCCCCTCACCGACGGCCGCACGCTGCCCGGCCCGCGCGGCACGCTCATCGTCGACGCCGACCTCGATCTGTCCGAAGTGGACGTCAACGTCGTCCACCCGGACGCGGCGCACCCGCTGCTCGAGCGGCTCGGCGCGCGGCACGGCGGCGCCGAGGAGCTGCTCGACTCGCTCCGGCCGGCCGTCGAGCGCAGCGTCGAGGACGCCGAGTCCGGGATGGACGTCGAGCCGCTGCGGAAGGCCGTGCTGAGCCTCGTCGACACCGCGGGCGCGCGGCCGGGCGAACATCCCTGGCTCGCCGCGCTCGCGATGCGGGACGAGGCCGGCGACCACCGCCGGGCCGACGAGCTCGCCCTCCCCGGCTCGGCCTTCCTCGACCTCCTCGCCGAGGACACCCCGCTGGGCGTGCTCGACCGGGCCACCGCCGAGCAGTGGCCGAAGTCCGTGCTCCAGGCGGTCGGCGTCCTCGACTCGTTCGCCGTCGTCGTCGACGAGCCGCCCGCCGACGCCGACCACGAGCTCGCCGACGAGCAGGAATGGTGGGACTCCCTACCCGAGCCGCCGACCCGCCTCGTCGCCGTCCGGGACCTCGACCTCGTCGCCGACCACGCCTGGCCCGCCGCGCTGCGGCTGCTCGCCGCCGACCCGGTCACCTGGCAGGCCCTGCACGAGCCGGACGGCTACACCGGCTGGTGGATCGCCCGGCACGCCCGCCTCTTCGGCGAGCCGCCGCGCGCGTGGCGGATGCCCGACGCCGTCGAGCTCGTCGGGCTCTTCGACCCGGTCCCGCCGGTCGACGTCGACCCGTCCGTGCTCACCGCGATCGGGGTCCGCGAGCACCTGGACATCGAGCACGCGGCCGACGCCGAGGAGCTCCTCGACCGCCTCGCCGACGACGACCGCACGATCCCGCCCGGTGCCGCCCTCCGCGGCCACGCGGCCCTGGCCGAGGGGGTCCGCGACGGCGTCCTGCGCCCGGAGGACGTGCGGCCGCCGTACGCGGTCCGCACGCTCACCGGCGAGGTCCTCCCCGCCACCGAGGGCCTCGTGCTCAACGCCCCCTGGGTGCTCGGCGTCGTCGACCAGGAGCGGGTGGTCGGCGTCGGGTACGACTTCGTCCTCGCCGAGTCGCTCGCCGAGCTGCTCGACCTGCCGCCGGCCACCGAGATCGTCGTCGGCGACGTCCGCGGCGAGGCGGAACCCGTGCGCTGGGCGGACCTCGGCGCGGTCGTCGACGCGTGCGACCTCGCCGGGCTCGCCGTGCCGGCCGGCGGACCGCTCGTGCACCACCGGCTGACCGTTCGCATCGGACTGGTCGACCACGACGTGCCGTGGTGGGTCGACGGCGGCGTGCTGCACTGCGCGGACTCCGCCGCCGGCCTCGCCCGCGGGCTGGCCTGGGCCACCGACCACTGGGCCGACCGGCACACGCTCGCCGCGCTGCTCGACGACCCGGAGAACCTGCTGCGCTAGGGCGCTAGAGGTTGCGCTGGGCGCCGCGGGCGCCGCGCCGGGACGCCCGGCGCTGCCACACCATGATCGGCACCCCGATGAGGCCGAGGACGAACCCGCACAGCGCGGTCCACAGCCAGATCGGCGGCAGCGCGTCGAAGCCGTAGCGCGCGATCAGCAGCACCACGAGCGCGACCAGCCACACCGCCGTGCCCCCGTAGACCACCGGCGGCAACGCCAGCAGGCGCGGCGAGAGCGGGGGCGGAGGTGACTTCTGTGTTTCGATTCGCGCGTCGGGTTCCGCTTGGCCTGCCACATGCGCGAGGCTACCGGCTCATGGCGAACAGGACAGCCGGCTCCGCACTGGATCGCTTCTTCAAGATCACCGAGCGCGGGTCCACGCCGGCCAGAGAGATCCGCGGGGGCCTCGTCACCTTCGTCACGATGGCCTACATCGTCGTGCTGAACCCGCTCATCATCGGCAGCTTCACCGCCGACCCGAACAACCCCACGACGCACGACGACGCGTTCGGCAACATCCTGCCCGCGGGCCAGGTCGCCGCCGTCACCGCGCTCGTGGCCGGTGTCATGACAATCCTGTTCGGACTCGTCGCGAACTACCCGTTCGCGCTGGCCACGGGGCTGGGCATCAACGCGTTCGTGGCGGTGACCATCGTGCCGCAGATGAGCTGGCCGGCCGCGATGGGCCTCGTCCTGCTCAACGGCGTCGTGGTGCTGGTCCTCGTGGTGACCGGCGTGCGCACGATGGTGTTCAACGCGGTACCGCCGTCGCTCAAGGCGGCGATCGCGGTCGGCATCGGCCTGTTCATCACGCTGATCGGGCTGGTCGACGCCGGGTTCGTCCGCCGGCTGCCGGATGTCGCGAACACCACTGTCCCGGTTGGACTGGGCATCAACGGCTCGATCGCGTCCTGGCCGACGTTCGTGTTCGTCGTCGGGCTGATCCTCACCGGGATCCTGGTGGCCAAGCGGGTGAAGGCCGCGATCCTCATCGGCGTGCTCGCCACCACGGTGCTCGCGATCATTGTCGAGGCCATTGTGGACGCCGGCAAGTACGAGGGCGTGAACCCCACGGGCTGGAACCTCGGCTACCCGGCGCTGCCCGACGACGTCGTGGGCGCGCCGAACCTGTCGCTGCTGGGCGACGTCAACCTCGACGCTTGGGTGCAGGTGCCGGTCATCACCGCGGTGCTGCTCGTGTTCACCCTGGTGCTGACCGACTTCTTCGACACGATCGGCACGATGACCGGGCTCGGCAAGGAGGCCGGTCTCGTCGGCGAGGACGGCAAGCTGCCCGGCGTCGGCAAGGCACTGTTCGTCGACGGCCTCGGCGCGGTCGCCGGCGGCGCGGCGTCGTCGAGCTCCAACACCGTCTACATCGAGTCCGCGGCCGGCATCGCCGAGGGCGCGCGGACCGGTCTCGCGAACGTGGTCACCGGCCTGCTGTTCATCGCCGCGATGTTCTTCACCCCGCTCTACCAGGCGGTGCCGGTCGAGGCGGCGGCGCCCGCGCTGGTGGTCGTCGGCGTGCTGATGATGGCGCAGATCAGGGAGATCGACTTCACGGACTTCACGATCGCGCTGCCCGCGTTCCTGACGATCGTGGTGATGCCGTTCACCTACTCGATCGCCAACGGCATCGGCGCCGGCTTCATCAGCTACGTGCTGTTGCGGACCGCGACCGGCCGGGCCCGCGGGATCCACCCGCTGATGTGGGTGGTGGCGGCGTTGTTCGCGGTCTACTTCGCGATCGGGCCGATCCAGGCCGCACTGGGCTGACCATGATCATTGTGACGCAGCGGAAATCGTGAGGTATGCTAACGATGTGTCGAACAAGGAGCAGGACGTAGCCGAACGCTCGTTGGCCAGCCGCCTGCGGCTGGCAACAGTGCGGCTCAACCGCAGGCTTCGCGCCCAGCGGACCAGCTCCTCGGTAACGCTCACCCAGCTTTCCGCGTTGTTCTGCCTGCACAAGTGCGGCCCCCTCACCCCAGGTGAGCTCGCCGCCAAGGAGGTTGTCCAACCCCCGTCCATGACCAGGGTGATCGCTGCGCTCGAGGAGCACGGTTACGTCAGCCGACGACCGCATCCCACTGACGGCCGACAGGCCATCGTAGAGATCACCGAGGAGGGGAGCGCGCTCATTCTGGCCGACATCTCGGCGCGCGAAGCCTGGTTGGACAAGCGACTCGCCGAGTTGGCTCCCGAGCAGCGGGACGTGCTGTCCCAGGCCGCGGAGATCATCGACCGGATGGCGAGCCAACAGGATAAGTGAGAGAAGCAACAGCGTGTGACCCGACCAGGACGACCGGTTCGCCTCGAGCCGCGCTCGTCGACCCGTCGAAGAACGACGTGAACCATCGAGGCATGTTCGGCTCCCTGCGGTTGCGCAACTACCGGCTGTTCGCGTCCGGGCAGGTGGTCTCCAACGTCGGCACCTGGATGCAGCGCATCGCGCAGGACTGGCTGGTGCTGGAGCTGTCCGGGTACAACCCGATCGCGCTCGGCATCGCCGCCTCGCTGCAGTTCCTGCCCACGCTGGCACTGACGCTGTGGGCGGGCGTGCTCGCCGACCGGCTGGACAAGCGCAAGCTGCTGATGCTCGTGCAGTCCGGCATGGCCGTGTCCGCCGTGGTGCTCGGCGTGCTCGACGTGACCGGCCTGGTCGAGCTCTGGCAGGTCTACCTGCTCTGCCTCGTCTTCGGGATGTTCACCGCGTTCGATCCACCGGTGCGCCAGGCGTTCGTCGGCGAGATGGTCGGCAAGGAGCACCTGACGAACGCGGTGGCCCTGAACTCGACGACGTTCAACCTGGCTCGGATCGTCGGCCCCGCCATCGCCGGCATGATGATCGTCTGGACCGGCACCGGCTGGGTGTTCCTGGTCAACGCGGTCTCGACGGTGGCGGTGATCATCGGCCTGGCCCGGATGAACCCCGCGGAGCTGCACCGGAACCCCGCACCCGCGTCGCGTCGCGGCCAGCTGATGGCCGGCCTGCGGTACGTGCGCGGGCGGGCGGACATCATGGCGGTGCTCGTGCTCGTGTTCTGCGTGAGCACGTTCGCGATCACCTTCTTCACGACCCTGGCCATCGCCGCGGCGAACGTCTTCCACCGCGAGGCGGACGGCTACGGGCTGCTGTCCACACTGCTCGCGGTCGGCACGTTCGCGGGTGCGCTGCTGGCGGTTCGGCGCAGCACGCGGCGGCGACCAGGCCTGAAGCTGCTGACCGGCGCGGCGTTCGCGTTCGGGGTGCTGGAGCTGGTGGCCGGGCTGATGCCGAGCTTCCTGACCTTCGGGCTGGCGCTGATCCCGGTCGGCTTCGCGATGATGACGTTCATGAACACGGCCAACACCACGATCCAGCTGGCGACCGCGCCGGAGATGCGCGGGCGGGTGATGGCGCTGTACATGCTGGTGTTCATCGGCGGGAACCCGGTCGGCGGGCCGATGACCGGCTGGATGGCCGCCGAGTTCGGCGGGCGGTCACCGTTCATCATCGGCGGCGTCGTCGCGGCCTTGTCGGCCGTGGTGTGCGGGGTCGTGCTGGCCCGGCGGGGCGGGGTCCAGATGCGGGACCGGATCCGGCCGCGGTGGATCATGCGCTACCGGCGGGCGCGGCCGGCCGAGCCGGCGGTGGCCCCGGAACCGGAGCGGGTCGAGGCCTGACCCGACCGCTCGACGGCCTCCTCGGGCGCTGCCCGGGGAGGCCGAATTTCCATGCGTACCTAGGGATTCTCCCCGATGTGCGGGTCCGGTCGTCGGCGTACCGTTCCCCCCTTGTAGTGCATTCCGGTCAATCGACTCATTCCGCACTCCCGTTTACGGAGCCCCGATGAAGGCAATCGTGCAGGACCGGTACGGCCCACCCGACGTCCTGGAGCTGAGGGAGGTCGCCAAGCCCGTCCCCGCCGACGACGAGGTGCTGGTGCGGGTGCACGCCGCCGCGGTCAACGCCTACGACTGGCACGTCATGCGGGGCGACCCGTACGTGGCGCGCCTGATGACGCCCGCCACGTTCGGGTTCGGCGGGCCCAAGGCGATGATCCGGGGCAGGGACTTCGCGGGGCGGGTGGAGGCGGTCGGCAAGGACATCGACCGGTTCAAGCCCGGCGACGAGGTGTACGGGGACCTCGGCAACGCCGACGGGGCGTTCGCCGAGTACGCGTGTGTCCCGGACGGCGCCGTGGAGCTGAAGCCGGCCAACCTGACGTTCGAGCAGGCGGCCGCGGTGCCGCTGGCGGGGACCACCGCGCTCGTGGGCCTGCGTGACCTGGGCAAGGTCCAGGCGGAGCAGCGGGTCCTGGTCAACGGCGCGTCCGGCGGCGTGGGGACCTTCGCCGTGCAGATCGCCAAGTGGTTCGGCGCGGAGGTGACCGGTGTGTGCAGTACGCGGAACGTGGACCTGGTCCGGTCGCTGGGCGCGGACCACGTCATCGACTACACCCGGGAGGACTTCACCCGCGGCGGAATGCACTACGACCTCGTCTTCGACCTCGTGGGGAACCGTTCGCTGACCGAGTGCCGGCGCGTGCTGACCCCCGAGGGCGCGCTCGTCCTGTCCGGCGGCGGCGTGTCCAAGGGCGGCAGCCTCTTCTGGCCGATGGGGCTCATCATCAGGGGGCAGGTGGTGGCCCGTTTCGCCCGCCGCCGGCGGGTCATCCTGTGCACGGTGCAACCGACCAAGGAGCACCTGGCGGCGTTGCGGGACATCATCGAGTCGGGGAAGGTCACCCCGGTCATCGACCGGACCTACCCGTTGAAGGACGTGCCCGAGGCCATCCACTACGTCGAGGTGGAGCACGCCCGGGTCAAGGTCGTCATCACCGTGTGAGCCCATCTGTGGACAAGTCGACAAAGTGGCGCGAGTGAGATCGACGCTTGCCTCACCGACTAAAGTTAGGCTAGCCTAACGGCGTCGCTTCGTGGTGGGAGCGGCAGTCAGTTCGGGAACATGCGAAACCCCGGTTCGCGGCAGGCGGCACTGCCCGGGCCGGGGTTTCGTGTCGCTACCCGTCGGGGAAGGGATCGTCCGCCTGACCGACCAGGTCCGCCACCGAGTCGATCACCCGGCTCGGGCGGTACGGGAACCTCTCGGCGGTGTCGGCGGACGAGATGCCGGTCATCACCAGGATCGTCCGCAAGCCCGCCTCCAGGCCGGACCGCACGTCCGTGTCCATGCGGTCGCCGATCATCAAGGTCGACTCGGAGTGGGCCCCGAGCGACCGCAGGGCGCTGCGCATCATCAGCGGGTTGGGCTTCCCGACGAAGTACGGGGCGTGGCCCGTCGCCCGCTCGATCAGCGCTGCCACCGAGCCCGTCGCCGGCAGCGAGCCCTCGCGTGACGGGCCCGTCGCGTCCGGGTTCGTCGCGATGAACCGGGCGCCTTGCTCCACCAGGCGGATGGCCGTGGTGATCGCGGTGAAGCTGTAGGTCCGGGTCTCGCCGAGGATCACGTAGTCCGGGTCGCGGTCGGTGAGCACGTACCCGATCTCGTGCAGCGCGGTGGTCAGGCCGGCCTCGCCGATGACGAAGGCCGAGCCGTCCGGGCGTTGGGAGTCCAGGAACATCGCGGTCGCCAGGGCCGAGGTCCAGATCGCGGACTCCGGCACGTCCAGGCCGGTCCGCTGCAGCCGCGCCCGCAGGTCCCGCGGCGTGTAGATGGAGTTGTTGGTCAGCACCAGGAATCGGATCTCCTTGGCGCGCAGCTCCTCGATCAGCTTGTCCGCCCCGGGGACCAGGTGCTCCTCGTGCACCAGCACCCCGTCCATGTCCATCAGATAGGTCCAGGCCATGACCACATCGTCCCGCACGCGGCGGCCGGGCGGACGCGCGCGGCGGTTAACCTGTGAGAGTGACCACCGCCTCCACCACCGCCACGGTGCGGGTGCGCTACTTCGCCGGGGCACGCGCCGCGGCAGGCCTCGACGAGGAAACCGTCGGGCTCGGCGCGGACGCCACCATGCGGACCCTCGTCGACGAGCTCGCCGGCCGGCACGGCGCCGCACTCACCCGCGTGCTCACCGCGTGCAGCTTCCTGCTCGACGGCGTCGCCGTCCGGGACACCTCGATCGCGCTCCCCGACGGGTCCGGGGTCGACGTGCTGCCGCCGTTCGCCGGGGGCTGACCGCGGACGGGTTCTGTCCGCAAGGACCGGGAGACTTGTCGACATGTCCTCCGTAGGAGATCGGCGCCGACACGCCGGGATCGCTCGCTTCCTGCTCGCCGGACTGGAGATCGACTTCACTGTGGAGTCGCCGCCGGAATTAGTTACCGCATTGCGTCGGGTAATCACTCGATTTCAGCATGCAGCCGGCGATCAATTGCAGTAGAGGCCTTTTGATCTCGATAAGCCGCCCTGATCGACGTGACTCAGGACTCACTTAGAGTGAATTATCTCGGGGAGAAAACGGGGAGATAACGGCCGATTCTGTCGCTCTCACCTGCGTAAACGTCGACATCGCAATCGGTTGTCACTCGTTACTGTGACGACGGTCACATGGCTTTGAATTTCCTCAAGGCGTTTTGGTTACGTACCGTCGCTCCCGGTTGGTCCCGACCGACCGCGCAAGACACGAGTGCTCGAAACGCCAAACCCGGTCCGCCGGGCACTCGGAAGAAACCCCGACTGAAAGAGAACCTCCGGACCGGGACGAGGGACCACGACGAGCACCCGAGCGAGGCGTGGTGGCCGGCAAGTCCGGCCCGACCCATGAGGTCGGACCCGTAGCACGCGATCGCGTAGGCGTTGAGGGAGAGACCGAAATGGCGTACGAAGGCAAGCACCGCAAGCCGTCCGTCGCAGTGCGGACCATCGCCCGTGTCGTCGTCGCAGGCGCCGCGATCGGTGTTCCGCTGGCGGTTGCCACTGTCCCCGCCCAGGCCGACCCGTCGGTGAACTGGGACGCCATCGCGCAGTGCGAGAGTGGCGGAAACTGGGGCATCAACACGGGCAACGGCTACTACGGTGGTCTGCAGTTCTCGCAGGGCACCTGGCAGGCCAACGGAGGTAGCGGCAGCCCGGCAAACGCCTCGAAGGCGGAGCAGATCCGGGTCGCCGAGAACACCCTCGCCTCGCAGGGCATCGGCGCGTGGCCGGTGTGTGGCGCGCGTGGCGGTCACTCCGGTGGCGGCCAGAGCAGCCACAACAGCAACAGCGGTTCGCAGCAACAGCAGCAGGCACCGAGCTCCCATCAGTCGGAGCAGGCGCCGCAGCAGTCCGCCCCGGTCAGGCCCGTCCTGGCCAAGTCCAACCCCAAGGGCGACTACACGATCAAGGCCGGCGACACGCTGACCAAGATCGCCGAGCAGCTCAAGGTCAAGGGCGGCTGGAACGCGCTGTACGAGAAGAACAAGCAGTTCATCGGTGACCCGGACCTGATCCTCGTGGGTCAGAAGATCGCCACCAAGTGACCTGCGCCGTGACGTAACCGCGCCACGACACACGAGGGGCTCCACCGCGTAAATCCCCTGGCGGTGGAGCCCTTCGTCATGTCACGAAATCATGTCACGAGGGCCCGGTGCGGACCTCAGGTGCGCCCGAACCCGTGTCGTCCCCCGACGTAGGTGTGTCGCCCTCCCGCGTAGGTGTGTCGACCTCTGACGTGACACGGCCACGCCACAGGTCGACACAGCCACGCCACAGGTCGACACGGGGACGGCGCGGGACGGCGCGGGGCCGCTACGGGCAGTTGACCCACTCGTCGGTGCCGTCGGTGAAGGTCTGGTGCTTCCAGATTGGCAGCCGGGCCTTCACGTCGTCCACCAGGTCCGAGCACGCCGCGAACGCCTCCCGGCGGTGCTCGGCGGCCACCGCGCACGCCAGCGCCACGTCGCCGATGGCCAGGGCGCCGGTCCGATGGCTCACCGCGATCGCGCGCAGGCCCCGGTGCCGGCCGGCCACCGCGGCGGCGACCTCCTCGATCACGGCCTTCGCGCCCGGGTGACCCTCGTAGTCCAGGTTCACCACGCCCCGGCCGCCGTCGTGGTCGCGCACGACCCCGGCGAACGTCACGACCGCGCCGGCCGCGGCCTCGTCGACCAGCGTGGCGTGCTCGTCCACCGACAGCGGCGACTCGCTGATCTCGGCCCGAAGCACCCGCGCGGGCACCGTGGCGGCGGCCGGCCGTTCGGCTGCGGGCGGGTCACCGGCGGGAGCGGTGGCCGCGGCGGTCGGCCGCACGTGGTCGCCGCCGTGCACCTGGTCCACGGCGTGGTCCAGCACGTCCGCGAGCACACCCAGCCCGTCGCGGACCCCACCGGTCGAGCCCGGCAGGTTCACGACGAGGGTCGAGCCCGCCACGCCGGCCCGGCCGCGGGACAGCACGGCCGTCGGCACCGCGGGCAGGCCCGCCGCCCGCACCGCGTCCGCGAGCCCAGGGACCTCGTAGTCCAGCACCGACGCGGTCATCTCCGGCGTGCGGTCGGTCGGCGAGATGCCCGTGCCGCCGGTCGTGACGACGACGTCGACCTCGGCGGCGACGGCGGCACGCAGGGCCGACGCCACCTGCTCGCCGTCCGGCACGACCTCCGCGGGCGGCACGTCGTAGCCGCGCTCGCGCAGCCAGGCGACGATCAGCGGGCCGGTCTTGTCGGCGTACACCCCGGCGGCCGCGCGGTTGGACGCGGTCACCACCCGTGCCGTGCGCGTCATCGGTCCTCCGGTCGGGTCCAGGTGCCGGTCTTGCCGCCGTCCTTGCGCTCGAGCCGAACGGCGTCCAGCACGGCCGCGGGGTCCACGGCCTTGATCATGTCGTGCAGGGTGAGCCCGGCGACCGCGACCGCGGTGAGCGCCTCCATCTCCACACCCGTGCGGTCCGTCGTCCGCGCCGTGGCCGTGATGCCCACCTCGGCGGCGCCCAGGGAGAAGTCGACGGTGACGCCCGAGATGGCGATCGGATGGCACAGCGGGATCAGGTCCGGCGTGCGCTTGGCGCCCATGATGCCGGCGATCCGGGCCGTGGCGAGCGCGTCGCCCTTCTTCAGCCCGTTGGACGCCAGCAGCCCGACGACCTCGGCGGTGGTCCGCACGGTCCCGGTGGCCACCGCGACGCGCGCGGACGCCTCCTTGCCCGTCACGTCCACCATGCGAGCCGCACCGGCGGCGTCGACATGACTCAGCTCACCCACGAGCCGATGCTACGACCCGCCTCACCCGGGGCGGCGGGCGGCGGCCCGGGAGACCGCCTCGGCCACGGCGGGCGCCACGGCCGAGTCGAACACGCTCGGCACGATGAACGAGGCGTTGAGCCGGTCGCCGTCCACCACGTCGGCGATCGCGTCCGAGGCGGCCAGCAGCATCTCGTCGGTGATGCTGTTGGCCTGTGCGTCGAGCAGCCCGCGGAACACCCCGGGGAAGGCCAGCACGTTGTTGATCTGGTTCGGGTAGTCGCTGCGGCCGGTGGCGACCACGGCCGCGTACCGCTGCGCCTCCAGCGGGTCGATCTCCGGGTCCGGGTTGGCCAGCGCGAACACCACCGCGTCCGGCGCCATCGTGGCCACCGCGTCGGCGCCGAACAGGTTGGGCGCCGACACCCCGATGAACACGTCGGCGCCGACGAGCGCGTCGGTCAGCGAGCCGGCGGCCCGGTCATTGTTGGTGTGCTCGGCGACCCAGGTGAGGTTCGGGTCGCGCACCGGGTCCAGGTCCGGCCGGTCGGGATGCACGATGCCGTGCACGTCCACCGCCAGCAGGTCGCCCGGCTTCTTCTGCAGCAGCAGCCGGATGATCGCCGAGCCGGCCGCGCCCGCGCCGCACACCACGATCCTGCAGTCCGACAGCTGCTTGCCGACCGCCCGCAGGGCGTTGCGCAGCGCGGCGACCACCACGATCGCGGTGCCGTGCTGGTCGTCGTGGAACACCGGGATGTCGAGCATCTCGCGCAGCCGCGCCTCGATCTCGAAGCAGCGCGGCGCGGCGATGTCCTCCAGGTTGATGCCGCCGTACACGGGCGCGATCAGCTGGACGGTGCGGATGATCTCCTCGGTGTCCTGGGTGTCCAGGCACACCGGCCAGGCGTCGACGCCGGCGAACTTCTTGAACAGCGCGGCCTTGCCCTCCATCACCGGCAGCGCCGCGGCCGGCCCGAGGTTGCCCAGGCCCAGCACCGCCGAGCCGTCGGTGACCACCGCGACCGTGTTGCGCTTGATCGTCAGCCGGCGCGCGTCGTCCGGGTTCTCCGCGATCGCCTGGCAGATCCGGGCGACCCCCGGCGTGTAGGCGCGGGAGAGGTCGTCACGGTTGCGGAGCTGGACCTTGGCGCTGACCTCGATCTTGCCGCCGAGGTGGATGAGGAACGTCCGGTCCGACACCTTGCGGACGGCGACGCCATCCAGCAACTCGAGCGCCTGGGTGATGTCCCGGACGTGCTCGTCGGAGTAGGTGTTGGCGGTGATGTCGACGACGATCCGGTCGCCGTGCGACTCGACGACGTCGAACGCGGTGATGACCGCGCCGGCCCGGCCGACGGCCGCGGCGAGGTCGCCGGCCGAGCTGGCCGACGGCGGTGCCTCGACCCGGACGGTGATGGAGTAGCCAGGACCAGGAACCGGCATGTGGATCGCTCCCGAGTGGACGGACCTACTGCTTGTTGATCTCGGTGACCGGGTGCTGGTAGCCGACCTGCTCGGCCGGCAGCGGGAAGACCAGGTCGCCGTACGGGGACAGCGCACCCTGCCGGTCGGTGGCGGTCTCGCTCACCGGGTGCCCACCGTCCACGTCGTCCGGCCAGTGCGGGTCGATGTAGTGCGATTTGTCGGCCTTCGCCACGGGGCCCCTCCTGGGATCTCGGCCAGCGCGTCAACGGAGATAGAGGCTACCGGACCTCGGTGGCGGCCTGATGACGCCTCCGTGCCGCGTATACCGTGGTCACGTGCCCGCCGTCCCGCTCACCGAATGGCTGCGCGGCCAGGACGACCAGCTCTTGGCCGACCTGCTGCGCGCACGCCCCGACCTCGCGACCCCGCCACCCGCCGACGTGGCCGTCCTGGCCGCGCGGACCGGCAGCCGCGCGTCGGTGACCAGGGCCGCCGAGGGGCTGGACACGTTCACCCTGGCCGTGCTGGACGCGCTGGTGGTGGCCGGCGCCGACAGCTCCCCCGTGCCGGTCGACGCGGTCACCGCGCTGGTCGGGCCGGGCGCGGACCCGAGCCGGGTGCGAGCGGCCGTCGAGCAGCTGGTCCGCCTCGCGCTCGCCTGGGGCACCGCGGACATCTCCGTCGCACCGGCCGCGCGCGAGGCGAGTGGCCTCTACCCCGCCGGGCTCGGCCAGCCATCCGACGCGCTGGCCGGTGTCGACATCCCGGCGCTGCTCGACGAGCTCACCGAGGCCGACCGCCGGCTGCTCACCACGCTCGCGCACGGCTCGCCGGTGGGCCGGACCAAGGACCCTGTAGTCAGCTCAGGCGTCGTCGTGCCGCTCGAGCGGGCGCGGACACCGGTGCAGCGCATGCTCGCGATGGGCCTGCTGCTGCGCCGGGACGCGGAGACCGTCGAGCTGCCCCGCCAGGTCGGCCTCGCCCTGCGCGGCGACAGTCCACTCGGGACGGTGCGGCTGGACGAGCCGGCGCTGCGCACCTCCCGACACCCATCGTCCACTGTGGACGCCACTGGCGCGGGCGAGGTGCTGGAGCTGTTGCGCCGCACGGAAAGCCTGCTCGAGTCCTGGGGCAAGGATCCGGCCACGGTACTCAAGGCAGGCGGCCTCGGGGTGCGCGACGTGCGCAAGCTCACCCGCGAGCTCGACACCGACGAGCGCGGCGCGGGCTTCGTCGCCGAGCTCGCGTTCGGTGCCGGGATGATCGCCGACAGCGGCGCGCCGAGCAATGCCGAGTGGCTGCCGACCACGCTCGCCGACCCGTGGCTCACCGCCACCCCGGCCAACCAGTGGGCCACGCTCGCCGCCGCGTGGCTGGACCTCCCCCGGCTGCCCGGGCTCGCCGGCATGCGGGACGCGAAGGACCGGGTGCTCGCGCCGCTGTCCGACGACCTGCGCCGCCCGCCCGCGCCGGCCGAGCGCCGCCGAGTGCTCACCGCCCTCGCCGGGCTGCCCGCCGGCACCGGCGTCGCGTCTCCCGACGAGGTCGCCGACGTGCTGGCCTGGCGCGCGCCGCGGCGCGGTGGCCGGCTGCGCGACGAGATCGTCCGCTGGACGCTCACCGAGGCGACGGCGCTCGGCGTGGTCGCGCTGGGGGCGATCACGTCGGCGGGCCGGGCGCTGCTCACCGACGGCCCGGCCGCCGCGGCGAAGCGGATGGCCGAGTCGATGCCCGAGCCGCTCGACCACGTGCTGGTGCAGGCGGACCTGACGGTGGTCGCGCCGGGGCCGCTGGAACCCCAGCTCGCGATCGACGTCGGCCAGGTCGCCGACATCGAGTCCGCCGGCAGCGCGACGGTCTACCGGGTGACCGAGGCGTCGGTTCGCCGCGCGCTGGACATCGGGCGGACCGCGGAGGAGCTGCACGAGCTGTTCCGGACCCGGTCCCGGACGCCGGTGCCGCAGTCGCTGAGCTACCTGATCGACGACGTGGCCCGCCGGCACGGCCGGCTGCGCGGCGGGGCGGCGGCCTCGTTCCTCCGCTGCGACGACCCGGTGCTGGTGGCCGAGGTCGTCGCGCATCCGGCGGCGACCCGCCTCGAGCTGCGCCGCATCGCGCCGACGGTGCTGGTGAGCCCCCTGCCGCTGGCCGACGTGCTGGACGAGCTGCGCAAGGCCGGCTTCGCGCCTGCGGCCGAGGGCGCCGACGGCGAGGTGCTCGACCTGCGCCCGACCGGCCTGCGGCTGCCCGCGTCGGCCCGCACCCGCCGGGCCGGCCTGCCCACACCGCCGAGCGACGAGCGGATGCGCGACATCGTCCACCAGCTGCGCGCGGGAGACACCGCGGCCGCGACGCGCCGGGGCCGGACGGTGTCGCTCGCCGCGGGCAGCGGTGCGGCGGACACGGCCGCGACGCTCGCTCTGCTGCGGGAGGCGATCGAGCAGCGTGGGCACGTGCTGATCGACTTCGTGGACTCGCGCGGGGTGGCGAGCCAGCGCCTGGTCACGCCGTTCCGGGTGGGTGGCGGCGTGCTGGAGGGTCGGGACGCCACCGGGGACGCGGTGCGGCAGTACCCGCTGCACCGGATCACGACGGCGTCGCTGATCGGGACGTGACCCGGCGGCTCCAACGGGACCCGACCGGTTCTCCAGGAGGAGCGTGCACCGTCCTCGCATGGGCGGTACCAGTGACGACGCGGACCGGCGCACGGACCGGAGCACGACGGCGGACCGGCTGCGGCTGATGCGCGAGGACTTCCTGGACCGGGCCGACGTGATAGACGGCGGCGTCCGCGCCCTGCTCGGCCGGATCGATCTGACCCGCACCGACGCGGACCACGACCGCATGATCGACGCCCTGATGGGGGTGAGCCGAGCCGCGGACGCCTTGCGGGCCTTGGCCCGCAACGACCTGGCCGGCGCGGACGAGGCGACGAGCTCGATGGCCCACTACGCCCGCCGAGCCCGCTAACCCGCCTCCCCGGAATCCAAAGTGTTGGTTGCGTCCCAGCGGACGGTGCGGATCTCCGGTGGTTGGTGGCTGGGTGCCGTCACGGTCCCCTGAGGTTGCGTTGGTCGGCGCGGACTAGCCGGCGCGGGCGGACATGCGCTGGTGCATCGCGTGCTCCACCAGCGTGATGAGCGTCTCCTTCGTGGACTCGCGGTCTCGCGCGTCGCACGTCACCACCGGGACCGACTGCTCGATCGTGAGCGCGTCGCGCACGTCGTCGACGCGGTGGTGGAGCACTCGGTCGAAGCAGTTGATCGCCACCACGTAGGGCAGCTGCCGGTCCTCGAAGAAGTCGATCGACGCGAACGCGTCGGCGAGCCTGCGCGTGTCGACCAGGACGACGGCGCCGATGGCGCCGCGCACGAGGTCGTCCCACATGAACCAGAACCGGTGCTGACCCGGCGTACCGAACAGGTACAGGATCAGGTCGCTGTCCAGTGAGACGCGCCCGAAGTCCATGGCCACCGTCGTGGTGACCTTGTTCGGCGTTGCCGAGAGGTCGTCCACGTCCACGCTGGCCTCGGTCATGACGGCCTCGGTGGTGAGCGGGACGATCTCGGACACGGAGCCGACGAGAGTCGTCTTGCCGACCCCGAACCCGCCGGCGACAACGATCTTGGCCGAGGTAGTCGGCTGCGGTGACGTGCCGCGCGGGCTGAGGGGACTAGAGCCTGCGGAGACCACTGAGCACCCTTTCCATGAATTCGATCGACGGCCGGTCGCCAACGACCATGCCGCTCTGATGGATCAGGACCAGCCCCATACCGGCCATGTCTCCGATCAACACCCTGGCCACCCCGAGCGGGAGCCGCAGATGAGCGGCCACCTCGGCGACGGACCTGGTGTCCAAGCAAAGACCACAGATCGACCGGTGCTCCGGTAGCACGGCCGCGTCCGGGGCCTTCCCCCGATCGCTGGTGGACACCAGCGCCTCGATCGCAAGATCATAGTCGGACCTCGTGCGGCCACCCGTCTTGGTGTACGGCCGTACCAACGATCCGGTTTCGAACGACGCGGGAGCCCCTCGCCCGATCGGCCCGCTGCCGAGCATGTCGGCGCTGGAACCCCAGACGCCGCTGCCCGCGACAGCGTTGACGCCGCTGTCGTCCGGACCGATGCTCGGGATCTCCTTGCTGTCCCAAGCGGACTGCGCCGGAATCCCCGAATCGCCGTACAGCGTCGCCCCGGGCCCACCGAACAACCTGGCCCGGAAACCGTCGACGTCGAACCGGTTAGGTGCGTCGCCGACATCATGCTCGGGGAGGTCCTCCCAACCTTTCTCCGGCATCTCTACTCGCCTCCGCTCTGACTCTCCGGCGCGCGGTAATCGTCGCTGCAGGTGTCCCCGAGTTGGACGCATAAGGCCCAGCCTCCGCTCTGCTTCCGCTTCCGCGCGGTGAGCATGCTTACCTGCGCTGTGCGCCCTGTAGCTGGGCACGCAGCTCCGGAGTCATCTGCTGGCCGACGCGCTCGACCAGCAATGTCATCTCGTAGGCGACCAGCCCGATGTCGCAGTTCGGTGCGGCCAGTACCGCGAGGCACGAGCCGTCCGAGATCGACATCAGGAACAGGTATCCGCGGTCCATCTCGACCACGGTCTGGTTGACGCCGCCAGCCTCGAAGCACCTCGCGGCGCCTTGGGTGAGGCTGACCAGGCCGGAGGACACCGCCGAGAGCTGCTCGGCGCGGTCCCTCGGCAGGCCTTGCGAGCCGGCGAGCAGCAGTCCGTCCGCCGACACGACGACGGCGTGCGCCACACCGGGCACCTGACGGACGAAATCTGTGATGAGCCACCCGAAGCTTCCGGGCTGATTTGCGGACGGGGTCGTCACTCCTGCTCCTCGTCTTGACGGCTGTCCTCGGGACCGGACTGGTCACCAGCGTATGCGTCGATCAGAGCGTGCCGGCCACGCCGGACACCCTGCTGGAAGCTTGACATGCGACCTCGGACGGCATCGGCCGTGCGCGGTGGCAGTGGCGGAGCCGCTGACGTCTCCGCGACGGCCTCCGCGTGGCGCGGAGCCGCAGAGCCCGGCACGAGCTGTGCCTTGGGCACCCGCTTCGGCAGGCCCGCAGTGGTTTGGGCCTCCGGGGTGGTCTCCAGGAGCGCCTGGGCGGCCAGCCACCCGTCGTCGCCCGGCGAGGTCCACGCCGCCGGCTCCGGCTCCTGCTGCTGCTGCGGCGCCTCCTGCCGAGGCGCGGCGTGCGTGGCGTTGGAGCCGTTGGCCCCGTTCATCCCGTTCTCGACCGGCGCCCCCGCGGGCTGCTCCGGCGGCTGGGCGGGCTGGCGTGGGGTGGACCCGGTGTCCGCGGCCTCGAACCATTGCGACAGCACGGCCTCGTAGATGGGCAGTCGCTCGGTCGGCGCGTCCACACTCAGGTCCGCACCGTCCTGCGGGGGCCGGCCGGCGCCGAGCGGCGGGTAGCCGCCGACTCCGGAGTCCGTGCTCTCCACCGGGCCCGGGTCGGGCAGCGGGTTGCCGAACAGGGCCACCGTGTGCTGCTCGTCGTGCCGGCCGTTCTTCGGGCCTGGTTCGGGGTACTGGGTGGGCGGTTGCTCGGTCGACGCGCCGTTGGCGGTGGCCGAGCCGGCCCGGTCGTAGCCGAGGGTGAAGGCCGGGTATCCGGCGACCTCCTCCGGCGTCCGGTCCTGCCGGGTCTCCTGGCCCGGGTCGCCCAACGGGCCGCCGTCCGGCCGCAGCCGCGGCATGCCGCCGGTGAACGCGCCGGCGATGCCGCTGTTGCGGGTCGGCAGGTTCGGTGCGGGGGCCCCGGGTAGGCCGATGCCGCTCGGCGCGTCCGAGGCCGCCGCCAGCGACGACGTGGTGGACGTGGCGGACATCGACCGCGGCGCCTGGCCAACGGGCTGGACCAGGTCGGCCGGCACGTTGATCCGGGCGATCAGGCCGCCCTCGATGTCCTCGTTGTCCCGCAGCCGCACGATGATGTTGTGCCGCTTGGCCAGCCGGGCGACCACGTACAGACCCATGCGCCTGGTCACGGCGACGTCCAGGTCCGGCGGGTCGGCCAGGCGGGCGTTGGCCGCCTCGATCTCGTCCTCCGACATACCGACACCCTGGTCGGTGATCTGGATGGCGAGCTCCTTCTTGCGCGTCATCGCCATCCGGACGATGACCTTCTTCTCCGGCTCGGAGAAGAAGGTGGCGTTGTCCAGCAGCTCCGCGATGACGTGCACGAGGTCGGAGACCGCGCGACCCTGCACCGCGACCTCGGGCGCCGAGGCGACCTCGATCCGGGCGTAGTGCTCGACCTCGGACACTGCCGCGCCGACGACCTCGGACGCGGGCACCGGACGGTTGAGCTGGCGGGACAGGCCGGTGCCCGAGAGCACCAGCAGGCTTTCCGAGTTCCGCCGCATCCGGGTGGCCAGGTGGTCGAGCTCGAACAGGCTCGCCAGCTGGTCGGGGTCCTGCTCGTCCTGCTCCAGTCGGTCGATCAGGGACAGCTGGCGTTCGACCAGCGCCTGGGACCGGCGGGACAGGTTGACGAAGATCGAGTTGATGTTGTCGCGCAGGAGGGCCTGCTCGGTCGCCATCAGGACCGCCTGCTCCTGGACCGCGTCGAACGAGCGGGCCAGCTGGCCGGTCTCCTCGCGGGTGAACACGGCCACCGGCTCGACCGCGTGCTTGGCGGCCTCCGCGGGGTCCGGGTCGGCGAGGATTCGCTGCACCGAGGCCGGCAGCCTGCGGTTCGCGACCTCGAGCGCCTCGCGGCGCAGGATCCGCAGCGGCTTCAGCAGCGACCTGGTGACGATGGCCATCAGGGCGAGCGCGAGCAGCAGCGCCGCGAGCACGATCGCCGAGTCCCGCCAGGCCGACTGGGTCGCCGCGTCGGCGAGCCCGTTGGCATCGTCACGCAGGTCGTTGAGCAGGTCCGTCTCGACCGCGCGCAGGTGCTCCAGCGTCGCCGAGCCGGTGTTGGTCAGGTCCGCGACGCTGATGTTGAGGTCGACCGGGCTGTCCTCCGTGGAGGCCTCGGCGGACGCGATCGCCTGCGCCTTGATCCGCTGGCGGTCGTCGACCTCGCGACCGGAGACCGTGTCGGAGTAGAGCTGCAGCTGCTCGGTCGAGGCGTTAGCGCGGTAGTCGCCGAGCGCGCTGGCCGAGCTCGCCTGCGCGTCCCGGACACGCTGCAGCAGGTCACCGGGGAACTCGTTGCGGGCGGCCGCGATCTGCAGGATCGCGTTCTCCTTGCCCACGTTCTCCTTGGACTCCGACAGCGACTGGATGACGTTGCTCTCCCGGAGCAGGTTCCGGTCGGTGACCGCGGTGTTGATCTCGCGACCCAGCCGCACCAGCGCGTCGAGCACCGCGGAGTACGCGGCGAACACCGCGGAGTCCGGATATGCGGTGTCGGCGGCGGTACGCCGGATGGAGGGCAGCGCGGACAGCCGCTGCAGGCCGATGTTGTAGCGCTGCTTGGCGGCCTCGTCGTCGGTGTCGAGCCCGCGGGCCGCGGCCTGCGCCGACTCCACCGCCTGGTCCACCAGGTTGACCTGGGTGTCCAGCTCGGTGCGGGCGCCCTGCCGACCGTTGGCGACCCGGGCGACCGAGATCGTGCGCTCCTTCTGGAGCTCGTGCACGACGCTGGTCACGTTCCGGGCCAGGTCGACCTGGCTCACGGTCTGGTGGAACTCGGCGGCGCGATCGAGGTCCACGCTTGCGCGCAGCCCGCCGAGGATCAACGCGGTGAGCGTCGGCACGACGATGACGGCGATGACCTTGGTGCGCAGCCGCCAGTTGCGCATCCGCAGGCGGGAGCCGCCCTTCATGGCGCTCGCCGGGCCGGCCGAACGGCGGCCGGGCACGGGGTTCTGGTCAGGCACG
This sequence comes from Actinophytocola sp., assembly GCF_009379765.1. GTDB lineage: Bacteria > Actinomycetota > Actinomycetes > Mycobacteriales > Pseudonocardiaceae > Actinophytocola. Next base: position 41,568 of record NZ_WHTD01000016.1, read on the forward strand.
GCGGCACCATAGTCGGTGCGGTTGCCAGCGCGGGGTGGGACGTCAGCAGTGTGGTCGGGCACTCCCAGCACTCTCCCTGGTTGTCAAGCCGGTAGCCCGCCAGCTCGAACGGACAAGTACCCCAGTGAGGACGCCGACCCACCGGGCGCCCCCAGCGGTCGCACACCCATGCAGCTCCACTCCCCAGCTCCCACTGCCGGGAAGCACGCGCAAGAACATTCGGGCGCGCTCCTTAACCGCTTCGATGAACCTCTACCTCTTCTGTGGCCACAGAAGGTAGCGGAGTCTACCCGTGGATGTAAGCCCTCCGGACGGATGGTCACACATCAGGGTCTAAAAAGTCACACCCAGACAACAATTTTTCTCGATCGGTCTAGCTTGCGACCGCCACCAACGGGTGATAGAGATCCCTTACAGTAGCCGCGTGATCGCAGGTCGTGACGTCTGTTTGTCACCAACATCCACTCTCCGCATCTCAGACGGCTCCTGACATGCCGAGATTCACCCGGAGTCATCACCTGGATAGCAGAACACGGGCACTGATTGTGACGTCGGGGAGACACTCTCTAGAGTGGCGACCTGGTGTACGGGGCACCACCCATGTTGGCTTTTCACGACAACCCTCACCCATGAGGAGAGGCTCCAATGCCGAACGGCGTCACCGGGCGCGGTCTCCGCTCCCGTCTTCCCATAGTCGCGACCGCGTTGACGCTGGTCACGACACTGACAAGCTGCGGCCTGCTAGGCGGCTCCGATGAGGAGTCCGAGCCCACCGGGACCGGCGGCAGCGGCCCGGAGAAGGCCTCCATCAAGGTCTCGATCATGAAGACCACCGACCTCGCGCCGTTCCACCTGGCGATGAAGGAAGGCTTCTTCAAGGACGAAGGCCTCAACATCGAGTTCGTCCAGGCACCCAGTGGTGGCGAGTCGGTGACCAAGCTGGTCGCCGGCGAGGTCGACATCGCCTACGCCAGCTACACCCCCTTCTTCCTGGCCGAGAGCAAGGGCGCGGCGCAGAAGAACGACGGCATCAAGATCGTCGCCGACGCCTCCTCGGCAGGTCCGGGCAGCACGATGGTCGTGGCAACGCCGGACTCGTCGGTCAAGTCCGTCAAGGACATGGCCGGCAAGCGGGTCGCGGTCACCGCCACCGGCACCATCTCCGACCTGCTCACGATGTCGACGCTCAAGACCAACGGCGTGGACTACTCGAGCATCAAGTGGGTGAACACCCCCTTCCCGGACACCGCGAAGCGGTTGAAGGCCAAGGAGGTGGACGCGGCGTTCGTCACCGAGCCGTTCATCCAGGACGCGATGAAGAATGCGGGCGCGCAGCCGATCTTCGACACCGCCGTCGGCCCGACCGCTGACATGCCGACCGCTGGCTGGGGTTCGACCGGCAAGTTCGTCAAGGAGAACCCGAACACCATCGCCGCGTTCCAGCGCGCGATGCAGAAGGGCACCGACCTCGCGCTGTCCGACCGTTCGCTGGTCGAGCCGCTGCTGGTCGAGTTCTCCGGCGTCGACGAGGACACCGCGAAGATGGCGACCCTGCTGACCTTCCAGTCCAAGCTCGACGCGACCCGCATCCAGCGGGTGCCGGACCTGATGCTGGAGTTCGGCGTCATCAAGAACACGCTCGACGCGTCGAAGATGGTCATCGCCTCGGCGCCTGCCAGCTGAGTTCGTTGCGTCCGATATATCGAAACCTGATCGGGCTGGTCGGCTTCTTCCTGATCTGGGAAGGAGCCGTCCGGCTCGACCTGATCGAGCGGGTCTTCCTGCCCACGCCGACAGACGTGTTCGCCACGCTCGCCGACCTGCTCGGTCAGGAGACCTTCGTCCGTGACGTGATCGCGACCGTCCTGGCGTGGCTCATCGCGCTGGCGGTCGCGATCGCGATCGCGGTCCCGGCGGGTCTGCTGCTCGGCAGCCTCCCGTCCGTCCGGATGGCGACCCGGGTGCTGGTGGAGTTCCTCCGCCCGATCCCCCCGGTCGCGCTCATCCCCCTGATCATCATGACGCTCGGCTCCGGACCCGAGGCGAAGGTCACGCTCGCCGTGTACGCGTCGGTGTGGCCGATCCTGTTCAACATCATCTACGCGCTCGACGACATCGACCCGCTGCTCGTGGACACCGCGCGGTCGTTCGGCAACAGCCGGCTGCGGGTCGCGGCCACGGTCGCCCTGCCGCACGCGGCGCCGTTCGCGTTCACGGGCCTGCGGCTGTCCGCGGCGATCGCGCTGATCGTGACCGTGTCGACGGAGTACCTGGCCGGCAGTGACCTGGGCGTCGGCGCGTTCATCATCAACGGGGCGAACAGCGTCGGGGCCATGGACGAGGTGCTCGCCGGCACGATCGTCATCGGCGCCGTCGGCTACCTGATCAACGAGGGCCTCGAACGGCTCGGCAACCGGATGTTCCGGTGGAGCGACACCACCCGTGCGGAGGCTCTGACGTGAGCGAGCTTGCGCGCGAACCATGGATACAGGGCGAGCTTGCGCGCGAACCATGGATACAGGGCGACCGCGAGCGGCTCGACCGAGCCTGCGAGGGGGAGACGTGAGGCGGGTATCCGGCTTCGCCGTGCGGTGGATCGTGTTCGCGGTCGCCGTCGTGCTGTGGCAGCTCGCCACCCAGGCCGCCGACGACCCCTTCTTCCCGACCCCGTGGCAGATCCTGCGACGCTGCAACGAGCTGTGGCTCACGACCACCACCGGCGGCTTCGGGCTCGCCGACACGGTGTTCGACGACATCCTCCCGAGCATCGGCCGGGTGCTGCTCGGCTGGGCGCTCGCGGCCGTCATCGGCATCGTCATCGGCACCGCGCTCGGCCGGTCCAGGACCGGCATGGACTACGTCGGGCCGCTGTTCGCGTTCTTCCGGGCGCTGCCCTCGCCGGCGCTGCTGCCGGTGTTCCTGATCCTGTTCGGCATCGAGTCCGGCATGAAGCTCGCGCTGATCTTGTTCGCCGCGGTCTGGCCGATCCTGATGAACACGGTGGACGGGGTGCGCTCGGTCGACGCGGTGAAGACCGATACGGCCAAATCGTTTCGTACGCCGCGAACCCAGTGGGTGATGATGGTGGTGCTGCCGGCGGCGCTGCCCAAGATCTTCGCCGGGTTGCGGCTGAGCCTCGCGATCTCGGTGATCCTGATGGTGGTGTCCGAGATGGTCGGCGTCACCAGCGGCATCGGCTACCAGCTGCGCAACGCGCAGTCGCAGTTCGAGTTCACGACGATGTGGGCCTGGATCGTGCTGCTGGGCATCATCGGGTACGGGCTCAACCTCGCGCTGCTCGCCGTGGAGCGTCGCGCGCTTCGCTGGCAGCCCACGCGGGCCGCCGTACAGACCGCCAAGGTAGGAGGCTGACATGCCGACCATGCTGGAGGTGCGCGACCTCGCGCACCGGTACGGCGCCGGGTCCGGCGCGCACGTGGCGGTGTCGGAGCTCACGTTCACCGTCGCCGAGGACGAGCTCGCGTGCATCGTGGGGCCGTCCGGGTGCGGCAAGTCGACGCTGCTCCGCTGCATCGCGGGGCTGATCAAGCCGTCCGCGGGCTCGGTGACCCTGCACGGCGACCCGGTGCTCGGCGTGCCGGACGACCTGGCGGTCGTGTTCCAGGACTACAGCCGGTCGCTGTTCCCGTGGCTGTCGGTCCGCGGCAACGTCGAGTTTCCGCTGCGCACGAGGGTGTCCAGCCGGTCCGCGCGGCGGGCGCGGGCGCTGGAGGCGCTCGCGTGGGTCGGGCTCTCCGACGCCGCGGGCAAGTACCCGTGGCAGCTGTCGGGCGGCATGCAGCAACGGGTGTCGATCGCCAGGGCGCTGGCCTGCCAGCCGGCGCTGCTGCTGATGGACGAGCCGTTCGCCTCGGTGGACGCGCAGACCCGCGGCGAGCTGGAGGACCTGCTGCTGCGGGTCCGCCGGGAGCACGGGAGCACCGTGCTGCTGGTCACCCACGACATCGACGAGAGCGTCTACCTCGGTGACCGGGTACTGGTCCTGTCCCGCTCGCCCGCGTCGATCATGGCGGACCTGACCGTGGACCTCCCGGCCGAGCGGGACCAGATCACGACCCGCGGGTCGGCCACGTTCGTGGAGCTGCGCACCGAGATCGCCCGCCTCCTGCACGACAGGACCCCGGTCGCCGGCGCGGAGCCGGCCGCCGTCGAGTCGGGCAGGTCGGAGAACGAACGTGCCGCGGAGCGCTTCCTCGATGCCGAGCGCGAAGAGGTCCGCCAGCGGTCCGCCCACTGACCCCGCGAGTCCAACCTCCAGGACCCGCGAGTCCAACACCCAGAACCCGCGAGTCCTACCTTCAGGACTCGCGGGTTCGGCCGTCAGTAGAGAACAGTCGGGTTCGGGTCCACGTGGACGTGGACCACCGTGGGGCGGTCGTCGGCCAGGGCGCTCGTCAGGGCCGACTTCAGCTCGTGCGGGTGCTCGACCCGGTGGGTGTGGCAGCCCATGCTCGCCGCCAGCCCGGTGAAGTCGATCCCGCCAAGCTCGACGCCCGGCATCTTGCCGTTCTCCGGGCCGGCCAGGATGTCGACCGCCGCGTACTGGGCGTTGTCCACGATCACGAACGTCACCGGCAGGTGCTCGCGGGCCGCGGTCCACAAGGCCTGGATGCTGTACATGCTCGACCCGTCGCCGAGCACCGCGACCACCTTGCGGTCCGGCGCGCCGAGCGCCGCCCCGACCGCGGCCGGCAGGCCGTAGCCCAGCGCGCCGCCGCCCGTACTCAGCAAGCCCGTGCGCTTGGCCCGCACCGGCAGGTACTCCCGGCGCACCAGCAGGTGGCTCGGGATCTCCTCGACCAGCAGGACGTCCTCGGCGAGCTCGTCGGCCATCGTCGCGAAGACCCACTCGGCCGTGATCGGCACCGACTCCGGCGGGCGGGGCCTGCGGGTGCGGCCGGCGGGGACCGGCCGGGACGGCTCGGTCAGCGAGTCCGCCAGGGCACGGATCGCGGCACGCACGCCGGAGCGGATGCCGACGCCCACCCGGGCCCTGGCGAGCACCTGCTCGTCGTCGCTGACCAGGAACAGCGCGGGCAGCGTCCGGTCCGACGAGCCGCGGTACACGTGGTACAGGAACACCGGCGCGCCCAGCACGACCACGAGGTCGTGGCCGTGCAGCGCCTCGACGGTGCCGCGCTCCTCCGGCGGCAGGAAGCCCAGGAACTGCGGGTGGTCCTCCGGGAACGAGCTCCGCCACGACATCGGGCTCGCCCACACCCCGGCCCGCACCCGCTCGGCGAGCTCGACCACGTCGGGTATCGCGCCCTCGGCGTCCACACCCGGGCCCACGACCAGCACCGGGTTGGTGGCGGCGGTCAGCGCGGACACCAGCTCGGCCAGTGCGGACGGGTCCGGCCCGAAGCCGGGGATCGCCGGGCGCACGGGCAGCGGGTCGGCCTCGGCGTCCCAGTCGTCGGCCGGGACCGACACGAACACCGGACCGAACGGCGGCTGGGTCGCGACGTGGTAGGCCCGCGCGATCGCCCCCGGCACGTCCTGCGCCCGCGCCGGCTCGACGGCCCATTTCACGTACGGGCGCGGGAAGCTCGGCGCGTCGAGGGCACCCAGGAACGGCTCCCCCGGCAGCAGCGAGCGCACCTGCTGGCCGGCCAGCACGATCATCGGGGTGTTGTTGCGGTACGCGGTGAACACGTGCCCGAGCCCGTGCCCGACCCCGCCTGCCGAGTGCAGGTTGACCAGGACCGCCCGGCCACCGGCGTGCGCGTAGCCGTCGGCCATCGCGACGCAGATCGACTCCTGCAGGCCGAGCACGTACCGGAAGTCCTCGGGAAAGCCCCTGAGGAAACCGATTTCCGTGGTGCCCGGGTTCCCGAAGATCGTCGTCAGGCCCAATGAGCGCAACAGGTCCCTGGTGACGTCCCGAACCGTCGTCATGACTTGGCCCGGCTGTCGGGGCCCGTCTCGTCGAAGTTGATGACCGGGGCGATCTCGACGCCCAGCGCGCTCGCGCCGATGATCTTGCGGGCCGCCTGGTTGCCCATCGGCATGAAGGTGCCGGCCTGGGCGTCGCGCCACATTCGCTCGTACGGGAGCTTGCGCGAGAAGCTCGCCCCGCCCAGCACGTCGACCAGCCTGCGCAGCACCAGCGTCGCGTTGTTGCTCGCCACGTACTTCACCAGCGCGCAGCGGGCGATCCCCTCCTGCACACCGAGGTCGAACAGCCGCCGCGAGGCGACCTCCTCGGCGTGCCGGTAGTTGAGCGCGCGGGAGCTCTCGACGAGGATCTCGCACTCGCCGATAGTGTCCTGCACCAGCGGGTCGGTGCCCTTGCCGCGGGCCGCCAGCTGGGTGGCGGTCCACTCGAGCGCGCCGGCGGCGATGCCGGTGTAGACCGCCGCGAACGCGCCCATCGCCCACGACCACACGGTCTCGAAGACCCGCGCGTCGAGGTGGCCGACCGGCAGCGAGTGCACGACATCCTCGTCGGCGACGAACACGTCCTCGTAGCCGACGTCGTTGCTCTGCGTGCCGCGCATGCCCATGGTGTCCCACGTCTGGTGGATCGTGACACCCGGATCGTTCAGCGCGACCCGGCACAGCACCAGCCGCGGGCCGCCCTCGGCCTCCTCGTAGCGGGCCGTCGTGGAGCAGTGCGTGGCCACCGCGGTGTTGGTGGCGTAGGCCTTGCGGCCGGTGAGCCGGAAGCCGCCGTCGACCTTGACCGCCACGGTCTTCGCGTCGGTCATGTCGTTGCGCATGCCGGGCTCGCTGGTGACCGACGCCCAGATCAGCTTGTCCTCCGCGGCCTGCTTGAGGAGGTCGGCGAGCCGCGGGTTCTTGGTGCGCCGCCAGACGCTGGCCCACTGGCCGATGGGTGAGATGTGCATCGCCACGGCGAGCGCGGTCGAGCCGTCACCCATGGCGAGCCGTTCCAGGACCGGCACCAGCTCCTCGAGCGAGGCGCCCTGGCCACCGAGCTCTGTGGGGACGGTGAGCCGCAGGAAACCCGCGGCACGCAGGTCGTCGTAGTTCTCGCGCGGGAACGTGTTGTCCCGGTCGTGCTCGGGCGCGCGCTCGGCGAACGTGTCCGCGAGCTTCCCTGCGATGTCGACGAGTTCTTGCTGACGTGGCGTGAGGCAGCGGTTCACCCGATCAAGCTACCTCACGGAAAACGTGTTCCCGCCCGAACCTCGGCTCGGGCGGGAACACGCTCGAATCCACCGGCCGAGCTAGCCCGCGTTGGCTCCCGCGGCCACCCGGCAGATGGTCTGCTTGGGGTCGGAGTAGACGAGCGCGTTGGGCGCGTCCTCCGGTCCGCAGTCCTCCGCCTTGCCCGTGTTGGTCACCTTGGAGACCTTGTAGTCCGCCGAGGCACAGTCGGCCCGGACGTCCTGCTGGGTGTCCTCCTTGAAGCATTCACCCACCTTGGCGTTGAGGGTGAGGCAGAGCTTGAACCCGTCCTCCTCGGTGTACTCGACGTAGTCACCTTCGGGGCACGAGTCGGTGTCGCTCTCCTTCTTGGCGCCGACCTTGTAGACCGCCTCCTGGGTGGTGCAGTCGATCTTCTCGATGTCGGCGTTGGTGGTGCTGGCGTTGTTGACCTTGATGCAGTCGCCGGTCTCCGCGCTGGACGCGGACTTGGTCTGCGACCAGATCACGCCGACGACGACGACGGCGAGCACCACGACACCGATGACGATCTTGATGACCTTGCTTTTGTCGCCCTTCTTGGGTGTGGGCGCGGCGGGCGCGCCGGCCGCCGGGAAGCTGCCCGGCGGCTGCTGGCCACCCTGCGAGCCGAACGACTGGCCGCCGGGCGGGGTCTGCGGCCCACCGGGACCACCGGAGCCGCCACCGGGCGGACCGTACGGGCCGCCGGGACCACCCGGGCCGCCACCGGGACCACCCGGACCGCCGTAGCCCTGCTGACCGCCCTGCTGGCCGCCCGGGGGCGTCTGCGGCGGGCGACCGCCGCCGGGCGGGCCGTAGGGACCGGGCTGGCCGTAGGGGCCGCCCTGCTGGCCTCCCTGCGGCTGCTGGCCGTAAGGGCCGCCGGGCGGCGGATAGTTGGGGCTGTTCATGAGCACCTCGCGGATCTCTGGTTGCCGACCAGATCAAGAGAGTCCTGTACGGAGAGCAGCAATGTACGCGGTGGCACCGACACGTGTGGGCGGAACCCGACGAACTGGTCGGAACGAACACCGTCCGTCATCGCGCGGTCGCGCAGATGTCAACCTGTTGCGGATCTACAGACCACCATCGGGGGTTCGGCATATGCCAGCGCGTTCTCCGCGTCGGCGCCGCACTGGCCGGGGTCCGCGCTTCCCTCGTGGACCGCGGACACCGAGTAGCTCGCGTCCGCCGACCCGCACTCGACCCGCTTGTCCTCCTGCGAGGTCTCGTTGAAGCAGTCACCCTCCTTGGCGTTGAGGGTGAGACAGAGCTTGAAGCTGCCCGTCTCGGTGTACTCGACGTAGTCGCCCTCGGGGCAGTCCTCGGTGTCGCTGTCCCGCTTGACGCCGACCTTGTAGACGGCGAGCGGGTCGGCGCAGTCGATGGTCTCGATGTCGGCCGCGGTCGCGCTGGCGTTGTTGACCTTGATGCAGTCGCCGGCGTCGGTGGCCTCGCCCGGGTCCACCGGAGTGTCCTCTGTGGTCTCCTCGGTCGGCTCGGACTCGTCGCTCCCCGGCGCCGACTGCTCGGTGGTCTTCGAGCCGTCGGCGTCGCTCGGCGTGTCGTCGCCACGGGTCAGCACGAACACCCCGGCGCCCGCGCCGATGAGCACGAGCACGGCGATCACCACGATGATGATGGCGGTTTTGTTGTTCTTGGGCGGTTCGGGCGGTTCGTACTGCCCGAAGCCGCCGCCGGGCCGCTGGCCGGGCTGCTGGCCGTATGGTTGGCCGTAGGAATGCTGCTGGCCGTACGGTTGTTGCTGGCCGTAGGGCTGCTGTCCGCCGTAGGAGGGTTGCCCGCCGCCGTAGGGCTGGGTCGGCTGCTGGCCGTACCCGCCCGGCTGCTGCCCGTATCTGCCGGGTTGGCCCTGACCCGGCTGCTGGCCGTAGGGGTTGGGCTGATGCCCGTAGGGTCCTGGCTGTGACGACGGGTACGGCGGCGTTGTCATGATGGCAAATCTAGACGAGGAGACCGCGAGACGTGACCGATGGCCCACTGATCGTGCAGTCCGACAAGACATTGCTGCTCGAGGTCGACCATCCCGGTGCCGGCGACGCGCGGATCGCCATCGCGCCGTTCGCCGAGCTGGAGCGGGCGCCCGAGCACGTGCACACCTACCGCGTGACGCCGCTGGCGCTGTGGAACGCCCGTGCCGCCGGACATGACGCCGAGCAGGTCGTCGACGCGCTGACGCGGTTCTCCCGCTACCCCGTGCCGCAGCCGTTGCTGATCGACATCGTCGACACGATGGGCCGGTTCGGCAGGCTGCAGCTGCAGAACCACCCCGCGCACGGGCTCACGATGTCCACGACCGACCGCGCGGTGCTCGAGGAAGTGTTGCGGCACAAGAAGATCGCGCCGATGCTCGGCGACCGCGTCGACGACGACACGGTCATCGTGCACCCCAGCGAGCGCGGGCGGCTCAAGCAGGTGCTGCTGAAGGTCGGCTGGCCGGCCGAGGACCTCGCCGGATACGTCGACGGGGAGCACCACCCGATCGCGCTGCGCGAGGAGGGGTGGCAGCTGCGCGACTACCAGCGCCAGGCGGCGGAGACGTTCTGGGCCGGCGGGTCCGGCGTGGTCGTGCTGCCCTGTGGCGCCGGCAAGACTCTGGTGGGCGCCGCGGCGATGGCCGAGGCCCAGGCCACCACGCTCATCCTGGTGACCAACACCGTCGCCGGCCGGCAGTGGAAGCGGGAGCTGGTCGCGCGCACGACGCTCACCGAGGAGGAGATCGGCGAGTACTCGGGCGAGCGCAAGGAGATCCGGCCGGTCACCATCGCCACCTACCAGGTCATGACCCGCAAGTCCAAGGGCGAGTACCGGCATCTGGAGCTGTTCGACTCGCGCGACTGGGGCCTGGTCGTCTACGACGAGGTGCACCTGCTGCCCGCGCCCGTCTTCCGCATGACGGCCGACCTGCAGTCGCGCAGGCGGCTCGGCCTGACGGCCACCCTGGTCCGCGAGGACGGCCGCGAGGGCGACGTCTTCTCGCTGATCGGCCCGAAACGCTACGACGTGCCGTGGCGTGACATCGAGGCACAGGGCTGGATCGCGCCTGCGGAGTGCATCGAGGTACGCGTGACGCTCACCGACAGCGAGCGCCTGGCCTACGCGACCGCCGAGCCGGAGGAGCGGTACAAGCTGTGCTCCACGGTCGAGACGAAGGTTCCGGTGGTGCAGAAGATCCTGGCGAGGCACCCCGACGATCCCACGCTGGTGATCGGGGCGTACCTGGACCAGCTCGAGGAGTTGGGCGCGGTGCTGGAGGTCCCGATCATCCAGGGCTCGACCCGCAACGCCGAGCGTGAGCGCCTCTTCGACCTGTTCCGCCGCGGCGAGCTGCGGACACTGGTGGTGTCCAAGGTGGCCAACTTCTCCATCGACCTGCCGGAGGCCACGGTCGCCGTGCAGGTGTCGGGCACCTTCGGCTCGCGCCAGGAGGAGGCCCAGCGGCTCGGCAGGCTGTTGCGCCCCAAGGAGGACGGCCGGCAGGCCCACTTCTACTCGGTGGTGTCGCGCGACACGCTGGACACGGACTACGCCGCGCACCGGCAGCGGTTCCTGGCCGAGCAGGGCTACGCCTACACGATCCGCGACGCGGACGACTTCCTCGGCCCGGCCCTCCCGGAGGTCGCCGGCTGAGCGTCGGACTCGCGGGTCCCGAGCGTTGGACTCGCGGGTCCTGAGCGTTGGACTCGCGGGTCCTGAGCGTCGGACTCGCGGGTCCTGGGCGTTGGACTCGCGGGTCAGCCGGCGAGGTCGGCCTCGGCGATCACCTTGGTGATCGTGCCGATGACCAGGAGCTCGCCCGGCACGGCGTTGCGGCGGCCGAGCTCCTCTCCCCGTTCCGCGCCCAGGTAGCGGGCTCCCAGCCTGGTGGCCCAGGCGAGCAGGTCGCCCGGCTCCTCGGTGAGCTCCGCGTGGGCGTGGAAGATCACGTACGAGAACGGCGGCCCGTCGCTGTCGACGCACATCGAGAACCGCGGGTCGCGGCGCAAAGCCTTGCCCTTCACCGTGTTCGCGCCGGTGTTGAACAGGATTCGGTCGACTCCGTCCGACGAGTCGATGAGGAACCAGACCGGTGCCACGTGCGGCGCGCCGTCGGCGCGGACCGTCGCCACTTTGCCCGTCCGGGTGCCGTGCATCGCGAACGCCAGCCACTCGTCGCGCTCCATGCGGTGCATCAGGCGAGCTCCGCCAGCACGGCGTCGGCGAGCTCCGGCCACGCGTCGACCGCCCACTGGCCGAACGTCCGGTCGGTGAGGACCACACAGGACACCCGCGCCTCCGGGTCCACCCACAGAAACGTGCCCGACTGCCCGAAGTGCCCGAACGTCCGGGGCGAGCTGTTCTTGCCCGTCCAGTGTGGACTCTTGTGGTCCCGCAGCTCGAAGCCCAGCCCCCAGTCGTTCTCCTTCTGGTAGCCGAACCCGGGCAGCACGCCGGCAAGCCCGGGGAACGCCACCGTCGTGGCCTCCGCGAGGGTGGCCGGCGAGAGCAGCGTCGGTGCCTGCAGCTCGGCCGCGAACAGCACCAGGTCGTCGCATGTGGACACCGCGCCCGCGGCCGCGGTGCCGGCCAGGCGGGACGACGTCATGCCCAGCGGCCCGAGCACCGCCTCGGTCAGGTACTCGGCGAAGGGGATCCCGGACGCCTCGTGCACGGTGTCGGCGAGGACCTCGAAGCCGGGGTTGGAGTACAGCCGCCGGTTGCCGGGTGCCGCGACCACCTTGTGCTCGTCGAACGCCAGGCCGGACGTGTGCGCGATCAGGTGCCGAACCGTGGCACCGGACGGGCCCGCCGGCTGGTCCCACTCGACCGCGCCCTCCTCGACCGCGATCAGCGTCGCGTACGCGGTGAGCAGCTTGGTCACCGACGCCAGCGTGAGCTCCCGGGACATCGGCCCCTGGGAAGCCAGCACCGAACCGTCCGCGGCGACCACCGCCGCGGCGGCGTTGTCCACCGGCCAGCCGGCCACCGCACGCACACTCTCCATGCCGCCGACGTTACTCACCGGGCCGGGTGAGCCCCTCGTCGGCGGCACCCAGCGAGCTCACCACCCCGTCGGTGCGATCGAGCGCCTCGTCGCGGCGTGCGGGGTCGACGTCCGAGGACGCGGTGAGGTCGCGCAGCCGGATCGGCGGGCCCAGATCCACCAGCGTCGGGAGGTACTCGGCCTTGTCGACGGTCCAGCCGTCCGGCCCGCGGGTGAACCGGAAGCGGGCCATCACGCCCTCCTCGGTCGTGCCGCGCGGCTCCTCGTGCCGGGCGACCTGGTTGCCGAGGCCGTACGCGACCCACTTGCCGTCGATCTCGTCGAACGGCTGCACCACGTGCGCGTGGTGGCCCACGATCAGGTCCACCGCCGGGTCGGTCAGCAACTCCGCCGCGATCTCCCGCTGCTCGGCCGTCGGCTCGTGCTGATCCTCGATCCCCCAGTGCAGGCTCGCGATCACCACCTCGGCGCCCGCCTGGCGCGCCGCCCGCGCGGCCGCCAGCACGTCCTCGACGTCGAGCACGTTGCCCATCCACGACTCCGGCGCCTCGGTGCCGAGGTTGAACCCGAACGTGAACGACACCTGCCCGACCTTCACCCCGGCCACGTCCCGCACCAGCGGCGCGGCCGCCTCCAGCTCGGTACGCGCCGAGCCGGTGTGGCCGATGCCCGCGTCGTCGAGCGCGTCCAGCGTGGTCCGCACGCCCTCGGCGCCGTGGTCGAAGGTGTGGTTGGACGCGGTCGAGCACGTGTCGTAGCCGGTCTCGGCGAGCGCGGTCGCGACCTCGGGCGGGGCGGCGAACAGCGGGTAGCCCTCGAACGGCCCGTCCTCGTCGGCCAGCGGCACCTCGAGATGGCAGATCGCGAGGTCGGCCTTCTCGACGACCGGGCGCACGCCGGCGAACAGCTTGGTGAAGTCCCGCTTCCCGCCGCCGTCCTCGGTGGCCTGGTCGGTGAGCGCCGGATGGATCAGCACGTCACCGGTCGCCACCACGGTGAACGAGTTGGCGACCGGGGTCTGCGAGCTCGGCGCCGACGAACCCGCCGGCCGGGGCGGCACGGGCTGCGGGGCGCCGGTGCCACCCGACGCACCCGCGCAGCCCGTTACCAGCACGGTGATACCGCACAAGACCAACAGCGACCGGCGCACCCGGGACATCCTTCCGGTGCGCCGGGGTGTGTTCAAGGGCCGAAAGTTCAGCCCCTGCGTCGACGCAGCGTGATCACGACCAGCACGACGATGATCGCGACGGCCAGCGGCACGACCCGTTTGAGCACCGACGGGCCCGCGTAGGCCAACAGGTCGATCGGCTCGGACTCCGGCTGCGGGTCGACCGCGGCGAGCTTGGGCTTGGCGGCGGGCTTGGCCTTCGTCGCCGGCTTGGCGGCCGGCTTGGCTGTCGCGGCCGCTTCGCCCGCCTTCGCCCCGGTGTCGGCGGCGTCGGCCCGCTCGGACTCCACGACGGAGAGCTTGGGCGCCTCTGCCGGCGGCGGCTCGGCGACCTGCTCGGCGACCTGCTCCGGCCCGAGCTTCTTGGCCAGGCACGACACGAACGAGTCAAGGATCTTGCCGCCCACCTCGGAGATCAGGCCGCGGCCGAACTGAGCGGGCTTGCCGGTGATCGACAGGTCGGTGTCGACCGAGCCCGCGGTGGCGTCGCCCTCGGCCCGCAGCGACACGGTGACCGTGGCCGACGCGGTGCCGTTGCCCCTGGTGTCCTTGCCGGACGCCTTGATGACGACCTTGCGGGCCGCCTCGTCCTTCTCCAGGAACTCGCCGGACCCCTTGTACTGCAGCGAGATCGGCCCGACCTTGACCTTCACCGTGCCCTTGAAGGAGTCGCCGTCGACCTCGCTGAGGCTGGCGCCGGGCATGCACGGCGCGACCCGCTCCGGGTCCAGCACCGCCGCCCACACGGTGTCCAGGTCCGCCGGCACGACGAACGAGTGCTCGAGCTTCACGTTCGATCCTCCCCTCAGAAGGTCCACGGCCCCGGGCGACGGGACTCCGTCGCCCGGGGCCGTGGGTCCAGACTATGCGCCGGCAGCCGCGGATACCGCCCGAGAGGTGAGCACCCGCGCGAGGTGCTGGCGGAACTCGATGTCGGCGTTGCCGTCGGCAGCGGGACTGGTGCCCTCCGCCGCGTGCGCGGCCGCCGCCTTGATCGCCTCGGCCGTGGCCGGCTGCCCGACCAGGGCCTGCTCGACCGCGGTCGCCCGGACCGGGGTCGCGGCCATGTTGGTCAGCCCGACCCTGGCCTCGGCGATCGAGCCGCCCTCGACGCGCACCGCCACCGCCACCGCCACGATCGGCCACGCCTGGGCCACCCGGTTGAACTTCTCGTAGTGCGCCGACCAGCCGGTCTTCTTCGGGATCCGCACCTCGACCAGGATCTCGCCCTGGCTCATCGAGGTGGTGAAGAAGTCCGTGAAGAAGTCCGCCGCCGGTATCCTCCGCCGGCCGTCCATTCCGGACACGACCATCTCGGCGTCCAGTGCGAGCACCGTGGCCAGCAGGTCACCCGCCGGGTCGGCGTGCGCGAGCGAGCCGCCGAACGTGCCGCGGTGGCGCACCTGCGGGTCGGCCACCGTGTCGGTCGCCGCGGCCAGCAACGCCGCGTGCTCGGCGACCAGCGCGTCGTGCTGCACGTCGTAGTGCGTGGTCATGGCGCCGATCACCAGGCTGTCGCCGTCCTCGCGGACACCACGCAGCTCGGCGACCTTGCCGAGGTCGATCAGCTTGGACGGTGCCGCGAGGCGCATCCGCAGCACCGGCAGCAGGCTCTGGCCGCCCGCGATGACCTTGGCGTCCTCACCCGCCTCGGCCAGCGCCCGGACGGCGTCGTCGACGGTTGTCGGCGCGACGTAGTCGAATGCCGCGGGGATCACTTGGCACCTCCGGACTGGATGGCCTGCCACACCCGCATGGGCGTGCACGGCATCTGGATGTCGTTCACCCCGAAGTGGCGCACCGCGTCGACCACGGCGTTGACCACGGCCGGGGTCGAGGCGATCGTGCCGGCCTCGCCGACGCCCTTGACGCCCAGCACGTTCGACGTCGACGGCGTCTCGGTCCGGTCGGTGACGAACGCGGGCAGGTCGGCCGCGGTCGGCACCAGGTAGTCGGCGAGCGTGCCCGTGGTCAGCGTGCCCGACTCGTCGTGCACGGCCTCCTCGAACAGCGCCTGCGCGATGCCCTGGGCGAGCCCGCCGTGCACCTGGCCCTCGACGATCAGCGGGTTGATGACCTTGCCGATGTCGTCGACGCACACGTAGGAACGGATCCCGACCCGGCCCGTCTCCGTGTCCACCTCGGTGGCGCACAGGTGCGTGCCGTGCGGGAAGGAGAAGTTCTCCGGGTCGAACGTGGCCTCGGAGTCCAGGTTCGGCTCGACACCGTCGGGCAGGTCGTGCGCGGCGAACACGGCCAGCGCGATGTCCTGGATGGACACCGACTTGGCCCCGGACGCCTCGGTGCCCGCGCCACGCACCTGGAACGAGCCGTTCGCGAACTCGACGTCGCCCTCGCCCGCTTCCAGCATGTGCGCGGCGACCTTCGCGGCCTTGGCCTTCACCTTGTCCGCGGCGGCCACCACGGCCATCGCACCGACGGTCAGCGAACGCGAGCCGTAGGTGTCCATGCCCTTGTGCGAGGACTGGGTGTCGCCGTGGAGGACCTCGACGTCCTCGAACGGCACGCCCAGCTGGTCGGCGACGATCTGGCTCCAGGCCGTCTCGTGGCCCTGGCCGTGCGGCGAGGAGCCGGTGACGACCTCGACCTTGCCGGTGGGCAGCATCCGGATCGCCGCGTGCTCCCAGCCGCCCGCCCCGTAGGACAGCGAGCCGAGCACCCGCGACGGCGCGAGGCCGCACATCTCGGTGAACGTCGAGATGCCGATGCCGAGCTGGACCGCGTCACCGCGTTCGCGACGTTCCTTCTGCTCGGCCCGCAGGGCGTCGTAGCCGAACAGCTCCTTGGCCTTGGCCGTGGCCGCCTCGTAGTTGCCCGAGTCGTAGGTGAGGCCCGCGACCGTGGTGAACGGGAACTCCTCGTGCTTGATCCAGTTCTTCTCGCGGACCTCCATCGGGTCCACGCCGAGCTCGGCGGCCAGCTCGTCCATCAGGCGCTCGATGGCGTAGGTGGCTTCCGGGCGGCCCGCGCCGCGGTAGGCGTCGGTCGGCGTCTTGTTCGTGAACACGTTGGTGCACACGAAGCGGTAGGCCGGGAACTTGTAGATCGCGTTGTACATGAACGCGCCGAGGATCGGCACCCCCGGCGTGACCAGGCGCAGGTACGCGCCCATGTCGGCGAGCAGCTCCACCTTCAGTCCGGTGACCGTGCCGTCGCGGCGCGCGGCGAGGGTCAGCTTCTGGATCTGGTCGCGGCCGTGGTGGCCCGACATCATGCTCTCGCTGCGCGACTCGGTGTACTTCACCGGCTTGCCGACCCGGCGGGCCACGAGGAAGGTCAGCACCTCCTCGGGCGTGACCTGCAGCTTGCCGCCGAAGCCGCCGCCCACGTCCGGCGCGATCACCCGGACCTTGTGCTCGGGCACGGACAGCGTCATCGCGAGCATCAGCCGCAAGATGTGCGGGATCTGGGTGGCCGACCACATCGTGTACTGCTCGCCGGTCGGGTCGACGACCACCGAGCGGGGCTCCATGAACGCCGGGATCAGCCGCTGCTGGCGG
Source organism: Actinophytocola sp. (assembly GCF_009379765.1). Taxonomy (GTDB): domain Bacteria; phylum Actinomycetota; class Actinomycetes; order Mycobacteriales; family Pseudonocardiaceae; genus Actinophytocola. The sequence continues at coordinate 58,420 of NZ_WHTD01000016.1, forward strand.
TAGGTGCGCTCGATCAGCACCTCGGCTTCGGAGATCGCCTGCTCGACGTCACCGCCGGAGCCGGCCTCGCCGGAGTCGAAGATCCACGTGGCGCTGGCGTTGGAGCCGAGGTCCTCGTGCACCAGGTCGGCCCCGTCGGCGACCGCTGCCGCCATGTCGAGCACCACGGGCAGCTCGTCGTAGTCGATGTCGATCGACTCGAGCGCGTCGGCCGCCTCGTAGGCGCTGCGGGCGACCACGACCGCGACCGCCTCACCGGCGAAGTTGACCTGGTCCACGGCGATCGACGGGGCGGCGGGCGCCTTCATGTCGGCGGTGATCGGCCACGCGCACGGCAGGCTGCCCTGCTCGTCGGCGAGGTCCGCACCGGTCATCACGGCGACGACGCCGGGCATGTCCTTGGCGGCCGACGCGTCGACCTTGGTGATCCGGGCGTGCGCCATGGGGCTGCGCAGGATCGCCATGTGCAGGAGCCCTGGCAACACGAGGTTGTCGGTCCAGCGGGTGCGGCCGGTGAGCAGCCGCGCGTCCTCCTTGCGCTTGCGACTCTTGCCGACCTCGGGCTCGATGGTCGCGGTCATATCGCCACCTCCGCGGGGACGAGTACGTCGATGGACATCAGTTGCCGCCTCCCACGACACCGCTGGTCTCGCTGACCTGCTCGGCCTCGGGGCCCGCGCCGCCCTTCATGTGGCTGGCGGCGTCGCGCACCGCGCGGACGATGTTCTGGTAGCCGGTGCAGCGGCAGAGGTTGCCCTCGAGGCCCTCGCGCACGGCCTGGTCGTCCGGGTCCGGGTTGTCGGCGAGGAGGTCGATCGACTGCATGATCATCCCTGGCGTGCAGAAGCCGCACTGCAGGGCGTGGTTCTCGTGGAAGGCCCGCTGCACCGGATGAAGCCGGCCGTCGCGGGCCAGACCTTCGATCGTGGTGACCTCGCTGCCGTCGGCCTGGACGGCGAGCACGGAGCAGGACTTCACGCTGTGCCCGTCGAGGTGGACGGTGCAAGCGCCGCAGTTGCTGGTGTCACAGCCCACCACGGTGCCGACCTTCCCGAGACGATCGCGCAGATAGTGCACGAGCAGTTGGCGTGGTTCGACGTCGTCGGTGTACTTGGTTCCGTCAACGGTCACGGTGATGCGCATGGGGCCTCCAATACGACACAGACGGCCACGGCTGGTCGGTTCGGGAAACGCGTGAGCGGACTCACAGCACACGAGCCTGCCCCCGCCGGACCGATCGGACAAGTCCAGGCGTGGAAAAGTGGATCGGTGCGCGAAATCGGAGGGCGCGCCCCATGCGGAAGCTGACGTACATGATCGCCATGTCGGTCGACGGGTTCATCGCCGGACCCGGTGGGGAGTACGACATGTACCCCACACCCGAGGCGTACCTGGGCTATCTGACCAGCGAGTACCCCGAGACGATCCCGTCGCACGTGCGACCGCACCTCGGCATCGCCGACGCGCCCAACAAGCTGTTCGACACGGTCGTCCAGGGCCGGGTGACCTACCAGCCCGCCATCGACATCGGCGTCCCGAGTCCGTACGCGCACCTGCGCCAGCTCGTCGTGTCGACGACCCTGTCCTCCCCCGACCCGGCCGTGGAGATCGTCGCCGGCGACCCGGTGGCCCGGGTCCGCGAGCTCAAGGCCGAGGACGGGCTGGGCATCTACCTGGCCGGCGGCGCCCGGCTGGCCGGGGCGCTGAAGGACGAGATCGACGAGGTGATCGTGAAGCTGTACCCGATCATGCTCGGCACCGGGATCCCCATGATCAACGGCGAGTTCGGCACCCTGTCGCTGGAGCGGTCCGACATCACGACGTTCGACAGCCGGCATGTGATACTTCGCTACATCCGGGCTTAGGATCGTTCGCACCGCTTACGATCAGTGACGTGGCCTCCTCCGTCGCTGGTCAGCGGGCGATTCCGGACAATTTTCCCGAGTACCGGCGCGGGGTCGTGCTCGGCGCGACCGCGTACGGGCTGTGGGGCCTGTTCCCGCTGTACTGGACGCTGCTCGGCGACGCGGGCGCGCTGGAGACGCTGGCGCACCGGATGGTGTGGTCGCTGGTCGTCGTGCTCGGCGTGGTGTGGTGGCTCGGCCGGCGGCGCGGCACGGGGTTCGCGCCGGTCCGCGCGGTGCTGGCCGACCGGCGCCGGCTGGTTCTGCTGGCGACCGCGGCGGTGCTGATCGCGTTCAACTGGGGCGCCTACATCTGGGGCGTGAACAACGGGCGCGTGGTGGAGACGGCACTCGGCTACTTCACCGGACCGCTGGTGTCCGTGCTGATCGGCGTGCTGCTGCTGGGCGAGCGGCTGCGGACCTGGCAGTGGGTCGCGGTCGGGCTCGGCGCGGTCGCGGTCGTGGTGCTGGCGATCGGCTACGGGCAGGTGCCGTGGGTCGCGCTGATCCTCGCGTTCAGCTTCTCGACCTACGGGCTGGTGAAGAAGCTGGCCGGGGTCGCGGCCGTCGAGTCGGTGGGCATCGAGGCCGGCGTCACGCTGGTACCGGCGCTCGCCTACATCTGCTTCGTGGAGGCCGACGGGTCGGGCACGTTCTTCTCGCTGGGCGCCGGCCACGCGCTGCTGCTGGTGGGCGGCGGGATCGTGTCGACGCTGCCGCTGCTGGCCTTCGGCGGTGCGGCGGTGCGGATCCCGCTGTCGATGATCGGGCTGCTCCAGTACCTCGCGCCGGTCCTGCAGTTCGCGTTCGGCGTGCTCGTGTTCCACGAGCGGATGCCGCCGGAGCGCTGGCTGGGCTTCGCGATCGTGTGGCTGGGCCTGGCCGTCCTGACGGCCGACGGCATGCGGAGCGCCCGGACGCCACGCGTCCTGGAGCCCGCCTGAGTGCGCCTGAGTGCGCCTGAGTGCGCCGACCGTCCACTTAGGGCAGTGCGAGCACGATCCGGAGCGCCTCGTTCACCCGCATCAGGGTCGCCGGCGCCAGACTGCCCAGCAACTGCCCGAGCTCATCCTTGCCGAGTTGCTGAACATCGTCGGCGTTCACGTACCCGACAAGGGGATCGGCGCCCTGGAGCCGCACCCAGGTCGGCAGGTCCGGGTGCTTGTCGGTCGTGGTGATCCGGACCGCGAGCACATCGGAGAGAACCCGGTTCCTGCGGTTGTTGGACACGATGAGCCAGGGCTTCGGGCCATATCCGATGTCGACCCGGTAGATCTGGCCCCGGACGGGAACCGGGCTCATCCAGGCATCACGCGATCGACTCGATCGGCGTAGCGCCGCCGGCGGGCGGCCGCCTCATCGGCGTCGTGCACCTCGGAGTACATCTCCGCGACCCGCTGGTATCCGCGCTCCAACAACTGTCCTCGGATCGCCGCCGCACCGGCCGCCATCAGTCCCCGGATCACAGCCGCCTCGGATGCACCTTCCGCGAGAACGATGCCGTGTGCTTCCGCCGTGTCCCGGAGTATCGCGCTTTCCGGCCGGTCGGGATCGCCGAACGCGCGGACGATCTGCTCGTCCTGGTCCGTTAACGTCACCGTGGTGCGCTTGCTCATGCATCACATCCTATCATCACCAGGCCGCATCACATCGCGATGCGTTACGGCTCACGGTGGATGCGGCCGCTGGCCTCGGTGAGCCGGCTGCCGGCCCCGCCCCAGCGCATCGAGATGACCTCCGCCGCGATCGACACCGCCGTCTCCTCCGGGGTGCGTGCCCCCAGGTCGAGGCCGATCGGCGACGCGAGCCGGGCCAGCTCCTCCTCGGACAGCCCCGCCTCCCGCAGGCGGGCCATCCGGTCCTCGTGGGTGCGCCGGGAGCCCATCGCGCCCACGTAGCCGACGTCGGCACGCAAGGCGACCTCCAGCACCGGCACGTCGAACTTCGGGTCGTGGGTGAGCACCGCGACCACCGTTCGCCCGTCGATCCGGTCCGCCTCCACCTCGGCCGCCAGGTACCGGTGCGGCCAGTCGACCACCACCTCGTCGGCCTGCGGGAAGCGGCTCTTCGTCGCGAACACCGGGCGCGCGTCGCACACCGTCACCCGGTATCCGAGGAACGACCCGAGCCGCGCCATCGCCGCCGCGAAGTCGATCGCGCCGAACACCAGCAGCCGGGGCGGCGGCTCGAACGAGCTCACGAACACCGACATGCCCTCGCCGCGCCGCTCGCCCTCCACGCCGTAGTGCAGCGTGCCGGTCCGGCCGTTGGCGAGCATGCCGCGCGCGTCGTCGGCCACCGCGTCGTTGATCCGGGAGGTCCCCAGGTCGCCGACGGTCCGCCCGGGCCACACCACGAGCCGCTTGCCCAGCCGCTCCGGCAAGGGGTGCGCCACCACGGTCGCGAGCGCCACCGGCTCCTCGCTCTGGATCGACTTCGCCAGGTCGACGAACTCCGGGAAGTCCGCCGCCGAGATCCGCTCGGTGTAGATGTCGATGATCCCGCCGCAGGTCAGCCCCACCGCGAACGCGTCGTCGTCGCTCACGCCGTACCGCTGCAGAACCGGGGCGCCGTCGCCGAGGACCTGCTGGCCCAGCTCGTAGACCGCCCCCTCCACGCACCCGCCCGAGACGCTGCCGGACACCGTCCCGTCCGGCGCGACCAGCATCGCCGCCCCCGGCGCACGCGGCGCCGAGGAGAACGTCGCCACCACCGTTCCCAGCGCGATCGGCTCACCGGCCGAGTACCGGCGCATCAGCTCGTCCAGCACGTCACGCACGGCGAACCTCCATCAGTAGCTCTTCCAGCGTGGCCAGGCTGTGCCCGGCCAGCAGCAGGTCCAGGTGCGGCAGCGCCGCCGCGATGCCGGACTGCACCGGCGCGTACCCGTCCCGCCCGGCATGCGGGTTGACCCACAACACCGCGTGTGCGAGCCGGCGAAGGCGGGCCAGCTGCTCGCCGAGCAGCGACGCGTCGCCCCGCTCCCAGCCGTCGGAGAACAGCACCACGACCGCGCGCCGGGCGAGGCCGCGCTGGCCCCACCGGTCGAGGAACGCGCGCAACGTCTCGCCGAGCCGAGTGCCGCCCGCGAAGTCGGGCACCGCGCGCGACGCCGCGGTGAGCGCCTCCTGCGGGTCGCGGGCGCGCAGCTGGCGGGACAGCCTGGTGAGCCGGGTGCCGACGGTGAAGACCTCGGTGGTGGCGGGTGCCGCGCGGGTGACCGCGTGCGCGAACCGCAGCAGCGCGTCGGCGTAGGGGGTCATCGAGCCGGACACGTCGATGAGCAGCACCACCCGCCGCGGCCGCCGGCCCCGCCCCCGGTATGCCAGCCGGATCGGCTCGCCGCCCGCGGCCCGCATGGCGCGCAGCACCTTGGGCACGTCGAGCCGGCCGGACCTCGTCGGGCGCGACCGCATCGACCTGCGCTGCGGCGGCTCCAGGCGCAGCGTCGCCATCAGCTCACGCAGGTGCTCGCGCTCGGCGGCGGTGAGCGCGGAGATGTCGCGGTGCCGCAGCACCTCGGTGTCGCTCGCCGCGACCTTCAGCTCCTCGTCCTCGCGCTCCGGCGACGAGCCGTTGCCGGCGACGTCGGTTAGCGCGGCCATGGTGGCCTGCCGCGGCTTGGGCGGCATCATCGACCTGCGCCTGCGCGGCTCCTTGGCGGTGAACCAGGCCGCGAACGCGTCGTCGTAGCGGGGCAGGTCGTCCGGCTCGGCGCACAGGGTCAGCCGACCGGCCCAGTACAGCTGGTCCGGATCGGCGACGTCCACGGCCCGCACGGCCCCGAGGTACGCCTGCACCCGCTGGGCGTCGGCCGGCAGCCCCGCCTCCCGCAGTGCGGCGGCGAAGCCGACCAGACCCGGCAGCGGGTCGAGCGTGTCGGACAAGGGCACCCTCCTATTGTTACTTGTTCAACCCAGTAGGTTCAGGGTTACTTCCCACCACGGATACCTGATGCCGGACCACGCGACGCTCACCGACGAACTCAAGCGCCTCCGCAAGGGCCGCGGCGTGCACTCGACCAACATCGCCGACCGGGTCGGGCCCGCCCTGCGGCGGCTGTGCGGCATTGGTCCGGACGACCCGTCGGCGACCGTTCGCGACCGGCTCGGCATGAGGTTGCGCGACCTCGCCGCGCGGCTGCCGGACGACCTGCGGCTGGCGCTGCTGGCCGCGCTGGGGCTGCACGAGGACACCACGCACCCGCGGCTCGGCGAACGCCTGGAGTGGCTCGCCCGCCGGCTCGCCAGGGACTCGCGGACCGCGCGGCGGCGCGCCGACCAGGCCTGCGAGCTGCTCGCCGAGCTGGTCGACACGCTGCCCGACGAGCCGGACGAGCCCGGCGACGGCTGGTACGTGCGCCGGTTCAGCGCACTGGTGCGGCTGGACGGGCAGGCGCCGGAGGTCACCGAGACGCGGACGGTGGTCGCCACCCAGGACGGGGTCGGCGAGCTGGGCACCGAGTTCAGCCTGCCCCGGCATCCGGCCGACCGGCGGCCCACCCACGACCTCGGCGTGGCGATGCTCTACGGCGGGCGGCTGGTGCGGCGGGAGCGGCGTTCGGAGAGCCACTTCGAGTTCACCGTCGAGCTGCCGGCGGAGCTCGGCATCGGGCAGGACCACGAGTACGCGATGCGGCTGCGGGTGCCGGCGGGGCAGCCGGTGCGGCCGCACTACCTGTTCGTGCCGTACCGGCGGTGCGACCTGTTCGAGCTGCGGCTGCGGTTCGACCCGGCACGCACGCCGCGGACGCTGTGGCGGGTGACGGACAGCCCGCTGCGGGTGGTCGACGACGGCCAGCCGAGTGGTGAGCTGCTCAGCCCGGACGCCGCGGGGGAGATACACCAGGTTTATCCGGAGCCACGCCAAGGATTCGCCTACGGCGTGCAGTGGAACGGCTGAAAAGAGTGGGCCGGACGGTTCCGAGCACCGTCCGGCCCACCCTACCCCCAGTCATCTCACCCCGTGGCTGTCAGCAACGAGACCAACCATGTCACCAGGTCCGCGAACCGGTGGGACTCCATGACCCGTCCTCTCCTCGCGGATGCCCAGGTGCCCCATCCGGCACCTGGGTCGACGGCGAGCGGGTCGGCTGGGAGTCCGGTGTGGACATCGCTGCCGAGCTGAGCCACATTCCGGCGACGAACCCGACAACCAGGCAGAACGCCGCCAGCTTGAGCGCGAACGACATCGGCAGGTAAGTCTGCACGCCCTTGCCTCCCCTCCCCCGACCACCTCGACAATTAGAGGTTCACATGGGATCGGCAATTGTTCTGCGTCACCTGACACACAACTATGGAATTGTCCGTGCTGTCCTGTCTCCGACCCCGACCCTTGCCGCCACCTGCCGCGATGACCATAGCGGAGCAAGGAATTCACCCTACTCGCCCATCCCGACCGGTCATGGATCGGACATTTGGCCAAATTGTAGCCAGCAATAGCCGAAGATCAAACCGAGATGAATTCCGCGCAATGTATCTCGCAATAAAGCGGTCAGCCGAACGACTCGAACAGCTCCACCGGGTTGCCCGACGGATCGTCCACGAGGATCTGTTTGCCGCCGACACCTGTGACGATCTCGTTGCGGAAGCGGACCCCGGCGGCACGCAGCCGGGCGACAGCGGTCTCGAGGTCGTCGACGGTGAGCTGGAAACGGTTCCAGCCACCCGGCTCGGGCACCCGGCCGTCCGGCATGGGTCGGCCGGCGCCGCCACCGCCGGTCGGCGTGCTCAGCAGCAGGCGCAGCGGGCCGCGGGAGAGCATCGCGAACCCGGGCGCCGGATGCATGTCTACGGTGAAGCCGAGCAGGGTCGAGTAGAAGTCGATGGCCGCGTCGACGTCGGCGACCAGATAACGAACGCTCACCATGTCCATATGTCGAACCTAACCTGGCGCCGGCCGGATCGCGGCCGGCGCCAGGCGGGGCTCCCCGCCGCGACCATGGCCAGGTAGCGGAGCCGGGCACGGGGTGCCGGAACGTGGTTCGTGGGGGCTCGGGGAGCCGTCCGCTTCGGAGCTGAAGGGACGGCTCCCGGGAACCGGATGGCAGCCGCCGCGGGGCAGGCACCGCGACAGGCCCGCAGACACCGCGACGGCTCCATCCGGTGAGGACACCGGACTACCGCGATCTCCCCCTGAATGCGGTGCTCACGATGTCCTCCTGTGGTTCGGCGCGCCGGGACCAACTATGCGCCAAGGGATACCCCCGACGCGACCGATTTTCGGCTAGCAGATCGCACCGACAAGATCCGGTTCGCGCAGCGGTCGCGCACCCCACTTGTCCACAGCCGAGGCGGCTGTCCACAACTCGACGCGGGACACCAGCACGTGCCCTCCGCCGCCGGCACGATCGAGGCATGGACAAGACGCCCATCCCCACCCCAACACCCGAGCACCGCACTCCGGCAGCGTCAGCCCGCCAGGATCTGGTCCAAGCCCGCGGCCACCACGCGCTGCGCGTCCTCCCGGTACTTGAGCACCGCGCCCAGCGTGGCCGCCGCCGCGGCGGCGTCCAGCTCCGACTTCCCCAGCGCCCGCAGCGCCTCAGCCCAGTCGATCGACTCCGCCACCCCCGGCGGCTTCAGCAGCTCCACCTCACGCAGCCGGCGCACCGCGCTCGCCACCTGGTTCGCCAGCTGCGGGGACAACCCCGGCAGCCGGCGCCGCAGGATCGCCACCTCGCGCGCGAGCGCAGGGTGCTCGAGCCAGTGGTAAAGGCACCGCCGCTTCAGCGCGTCGTGCACCTCACGGGTCCGGTTCGACGTCAGGATCACCAGCGGCGGCACCTCGGCCCGCACCTCGCCGAGCTCCGGCACGGTCACCGCGTTCTCCCCCAGCACCTCGAGGAGATACGCCTCGAACTCGTCGTCGGCGCGGTCGACCTCGTCGACCAGCAGCACGCACGGCGACTCCTCCAACGCCCGCAACAACGGCCGGGCCAGCAGGAACCGTCGCGAGTACAGCGACTTCTCCGCCATGTCGGAGTCCAGCTCACCGGGCGCGGCCGCCTCCAACGCGCGCAGGTGCAGCAGCTGCCGGGGGAAGTCCCAGTCGTACAGCGCCTGAGTGAAGTCGATGCCCTCATGACACTGCAGCTTGATCAGCTTCACCCCGAGCGCCTCGGCCAGCGCCAGCGCGAGCGATGTCTTGCCGGTGCCCGGCTCGCCCTCGCAGAACAGCGGCCTGCCCAGCCGCAACGCGAGGAACGCCGCCGTCGCGACCCCTTCGTCCGCCAAGTAACCGACCCGCTCGAGCGAGTCTGCGAGCTCGTCCGGGGAGTCGACCGGCGCCCACGACGTATCCACCACATCTGCGACTGTAGAGGTACGGACGGTCCCGGAGCCCCGGGTCCGGGACCGACCAGGGTTGATCCCCGATGCCGCGGGCCCGCCGGCGAGCGAACCTGGACTCATGTACGACACCGACACACAGACCCGTCCCGTCCGCAAGCTCCGCCGCAACCGCTCCGACCGGATGGTCGCCGGCGTGTGCGGTGGCGTCGCCGCCATGCTCGGCATCGACGCCGCGCTGGTCCGCATCGCCCTGGTCGCCGCCACCCTGCTCGGCTTCGGCACCGGCGCCATCCTCTACCTGATCGCCTGGATGGTCGTCCCCGAGGACTGACCGACTGTGTTCATGGTTCGCTCCGCTCACGGTGTTCAACGGCTCGCTCCGTCACTTCCGCTCACGGTGTTGGATGGTTCGCTCCGCTCCTCCGCTACTCGCCGTCTTCCTCCGTGCGATGCTTGCTCCGTCACTCTCGCTCACGCCTAGAGTGACGGCGTGACCGAGGAGCCAGTAGGCCGCACCGTCTCGCGCCTCGGCACCGCCCGTGCGCTGGTGCTGCTCGCCGCCGCGCTGTCGTTCGGGGCGAGCGCACTGGTTTGTTTCGTCGTTCTCGTCTTCGGTCCGTCCGTTCTCGACCGGCCGGGCCTGACCGGCGCCGTTGTGTTCGCCTCGGCGGTGTTCTGCCTGGTCGTGCTCGTCTCGGCGATCACCGCGAGCTTGCTCGCGGTCCGTGCCGGCACGGTCCGGACCGCCGTCGGCCGGGGCTGCGGAACGCTGCTCGCGGGCGTCGGGACCGGTCTCGCGGCACTGCTCTTGTTGATCTCGAGAAACACATGAAACCCGCCGGTAACCACCCGAATGGCCGGTATCTGGCCCCCACACTCACGCTCTTGAGTGGTGAGACGATCTATCGTTTAACAGTGACCCGGACGGGTGACCTGGACGTGGAGACGACGCGAGCGCAGGGGGTTGGCACGATGGACGTGGTGCCAACAGGAACACAACCCACGAAGCGGGGTGAGAAGCGGTGACCGAACTGCAGACCGCAAGCGTGGCCAAGCCCTGGGAGGGGCTCGACGGGCGGGACCGGCACGCGGCGTGCATGATCGCCGCGCAGGCGGGTGACCGCTCGGCGTTCGACGTCCTGGTCGCCGAGCTCACGCCACTCGTGTGGCACGTGGCGCGGAGCAACGGGCTGGACCGGACCAGCGCGGAGGATGTCGTGCAGACCGTGTGGCTGGCACTGCTGCGACACCTCAACCGCCTGTCCGAACCCCGGGCGCTGGCCGGCTGGCTCATCACCACCACGCGGCGGGAGGCCCAGCGGGTCAACCACCGCGGCTCCGGCCAGGTGGAGCTGTCCAGCGAGGTCGCCGAGCAGCTGCCGACCACCGACCCGTCGCCAGAGCACGAGGTGCTGCGCGACGAGCGGGACCGCCAGCTCTGGGCCGCCTTCCACAAGCTCACGCAGCGCTGCCAGGAGCTGCTGCGGCTCACCGTGCTCGCCGGCCGCGCGGAGTACCGCGCCGTCGCCGAGACCCTGCATATGCCGCACGGCAGTATCGGACCGACCAGAGGGCGCTGCCTGAACAGCCTCCGCGCCCTTTACAACGGGGACAGTGGATCATGAGAACGCACCAGGCTGACGACGAGCTGATGACCCAGGTGGCGCGGCTGGTGAACGAGTTCGACCCACCCCCACCGGGGCTGGTCGAGCGCACCCAGTTCGCCGTCGCCATCGAGGACATCGACGATGTCGAGCTCGAGGTCGCGCGCTGGGCGGACAGCCATCAGCTGGCCGGCGTGCGCGGTGGCCTGCCGGGCACGATCACCTTCTTCGTCGGCGACCTGACCGTGATGGTCAACGTCACCCGCACCGGCGAGCGCCAGCGCATCGACGGCTGGCTGGTGCCGGCCGGCGCGCACGGCGTCGAGGTCCGGGTCGCCGAGCACGGCTCGTCCACCACCACCGCGGACGAGGGCGGCCGCTTCGTACTCACCGAGGTGCCGCGCGGAACCACCCAGCTGCTCGTGCGGATGAACGCAGAACAGTCACGCACGGTGGTAACTCCAACTGTCGACTTGTAACCCGAACGGACCTATTGCTCCATTCGGCAGATATTCTCATGTATCTCACCGTGCATGTTCACCTCTTGTCTCAGTGGAAGGTGAGCACGCAGCATGTCTGCTGAAAGGGGAGTAAAGCGATGACCAGCCCGCAGCCACCCAAGCCTCCGGTCGACCCGCGCCCGCCATGCGCCACGTGTGGATCGACGACTCACACCACCGGCTTCCACGACAACAGTGAGCCGACCGGCTTCCACGACAACTCGGTTCCGACCTCCACCGACGAGTAGCCGTACTCGACGAGGTCGGAAGAAATTAGGCGGGACCGGGGCAGACCATCCCTTGGCGGATGTGCTGCCATTAGAGGGTGCCCCGGTCTCGCTCCCGTTCGTCCGCCACCACCGCCGCCGAGGATCCGATGACCAGGTCGGCCTTGGAGACGGCGCGGTCATTGCTCGTGCGCGGCGTGGGGGCCAGCAACGTCGGGCGCACTGCCGAGGCCACCAAGCTGCTTCGCCAGGCACTCCAGGCGCTCCCGGTGGGGTTCAGCACCCCCGATGCCATTGAGCTGCGCATCCGGGCCTTGTCCGCGCTGTCCTACACCGAAGCCGAGACCGGCACCGTCACCGACGGGCTCGTGCACCTCGGTACCGCAAGCGACCTCATCGGCGCCATCCCCGAAGGGCCGCGACGTTCGACGCTGCGTGGCCGGATCTACCACCAGCGCGGGCTGATCGCGCTGCGCGTCGGCCACTACGCCGAAACCGTCGACGCCTACTCCAGGGCGATCACGCTCCTCGAGCAGGCACACGGCACCCCGGACGGCGATCCCGAACTGTTCTCCAAGGCATTCCTCAACCGCGGCCTCGCGTACATCGACCTCGGCAAGCCCGAGGCGGCCGAGCGGGACATGCTGCGCTGCATCGAGCTCGCCACCGAGCACGACATTCCTCGCCTGGTGATGAAGGCCCGGGGCAACCTCGGTGAGATCGCGCAGCTGCGTGGCGACGTGCCCAGCTCGCTACGGCACATGGAGCAGGCCGAGGCCGACTTCCGCGGGGTCGCGCCAGGCCTTGTGGCCCGCGCCAAGATCGACCAGGCGCGGGCGCTGCTCACCGCCGGGCTCGCCGAGGAGGCGGCCCGCCACCTCGACGAGGCGCTGCCGGTGCTGCGCGGGCTGCGGCTGTCCCAGGACCTCGCCGAGGCCGAGGTCGCCCGGGCCGGCGCCGCGCTACTCGAGGGCGACCTCACGCTGGCCAAGCAGCTCGCTGGATCCGCGCACCGGCGGTTCCTCAAGCGGGGCAGCGCGCCGTGGGCGGAGGTCGCCGCGCTCACCAAGATTCGGGCCGAGGCCAACGAGGCGCTCGCCGACCCGACGAGCCGGCCGTCACCCGGCAAGGCGGCCCGGCTCGCCGAGCGGCTGGCCGAGGTGGGGCTCACCGACGAGGCGGCGATGGCCAGGATGCTCGCGGTCCGGCTCACGCTGCGCCGCGGCGAGGTCGACGACGCCGAGCGGCTGCTCGACCTGGTACCGCCACCGCGCAAGATCGCGCCCATCGACCACAAGATGCTGCTGCGGCTCTGCCGCGCCGAGGTGGCGCTGGCCCGCGGTCAGACCCGCAAGGTGCTCGCCCAGGCGCGCGCGGGGCTCACCGAGCTCGGTACCGCGCGGGACCGGATGGGCGGGCTGGACCTGGTGTGCGGCACCGCGGTCCACGGCTGGGAGCTGGGCCGGCTCGCCGTGAACCTGGTGCTGGACAGCGCCAGCACCGACGCCGACGCGCGGCGCTTGCTCGACTGGCAGGAGCGCACCCGCGCGCAGGTGTACCGCTACGAGCCGCTGCCGGTCATCGACGACCCGGAGCTCGCCAGCAGCGTGGCGGAGCTGCGCGCGGTGACCCGCACCGTGCAGCAGGCCCGCCTGGAGCGCCGGCCGACCGGGCACCTCGAGCGGCGGATGACCGCGCTGCAGCGGGAGGTCACCCGGCTCGGCTGGCACACCAGCCACTGGGGCAAGCCCCGCCCCGTCTCCTCCTCGGGGGAGGTCATCGAGCGGCTCGGGGACCGGACGATGATCAGCTTCGCCGGTCCGGGCGAGGACCTCGCGGCGATCGTCGTCAGCGGCAGGCGCACGAGACTGTTCCGGCTCGGCAGCCAGGAGCAGGTGCTCGAGGTGGCCCGGCAGCTGCACGCCGACCTCGACGCGCTCGCCCCGGACGAACTGATCGCGCCGCTGGTCAACGCCGTGTCGCAGTCGGCGCTGCACCGGATCGCCACGCTGGACCAGCAGCTGTTCGGTCCCGGTGGCATCCCGGTCGACCTGCTGGAGGGCCGCGAGCTCGTCGTCGTGCCGTTCGGCGGGCTGTACTCGGTGCCGTGGGAGTCGCTGCCGACGCTGCGCGGGCGCGCGGTGTCGGTCGCGCCGTCGGCGACCGCGTGGGTGAGCGCCGCCGAGGCAGGGCCGAGCGACGGGCGGGTCGTGCTGGTGAGCGGGCCGGACCTGCCGGAGTCGGTGTTGGAGCTCGACCACCTGCGCGAGGTGTACCCGGACGCGGTGGTGCTGCGGGGCGAGCGGGCCACGAGCGCGGCGGTGCTGGAGGCGATGGACGGCGCCAAGCTCGTGCACATCGCCGCGCACGGCACCCACGAGCCGGCCAACGCGCTGTTCTCCCGGCTGGAGCTCGCCGACGGCGGCCTGCTGGCGCACGAGGTCGCCCGGCTGCGGCGGCCGCCGGAGCACATCGTGCTGGCCGCGTGCGAGCTGGCGCTGTCGCGCATCCGGCCGGGCGACGAGCCGCTGGGCTTCGCCGGCGCGATGCTCGCGAGCGGCTCGCGCACGGTGGTGGCCGCGGTGAACCGGGTCGGGCACCGCTCGGCCGCGCTCACGATGACCGACTACCACCGGCGGCTCGCGAACAAGCGACCCGCGATCGACCTGGCCGAGACGATGACCGACTACCACCGCAGGCTCGCGTCCGGCACCCAGCCGGCCCGCGCACTCGCCGAGGCCACCGCCGCCGACCCGCTGCGCAGGCCGTTCATCCTGCTCGGCGCGGGCTGACGGGGCTCACCGGGGTGCGTAAAGATCGTCGGCGGATGACCATGGGGCCATCGGGGTCACGCGACGACGGGTGGGATCGGGATGACTGTGCTCGCGGTCGAGTGGGGTGACCCGCGCTTCGTGACGCACCTGATCTCGGTGCCGCTGTTCACCGGCGTGATCGGCTACATCACCAACTGGACCGGCGTGATCATGCTGTTCCAGCCGATGCGGTTCCACGGGGTGCGCCTGCCCGGCCTGCGGTTCCTGTACTCCTACCTGCCACGGCGGGTCCAGGTGATCCCGGCGATCACGTGCGACGGGCGGTTCGGCTGGCAGGGCATCATCCCGTCCCGGGTGTCCAAGATGGCGAGCATCTCGGTGGACAAGGCGCTGCTGAAGGTGGGCAGCATCGGCGACTTCTACCGCGAGTTCGAGCCGGACAAGATCGCCGACCACATCGCGGCCACCGCACGCGGCGAGATCCGCGGCGTGGTCGAGCGGATCATGCTGCGCGAGCATCCCCAGCTGTGGCACGACCTGCCGCCGGTGGTCAAGGACGCCGTGCACGCGCGGATCCAGCAGCGGCTGCCGGTGATCGTGCGCGGGCTGACCGACCAGCTCGGCGAGTACATCGACCAGCTGATCGACGCGAAGCTGCTGGTGATCCGGCACTTCGAGGAGCACCCCGAGCTGATGAACGACATGCTCCGCGAGGTCGGCCGCAAGGAGCTGCGGTTCATGCAGAACTTCGGCTTCTACTTCGGGTTCCCGATGGGCATCGGGCTGGTGTTCATCCTCGACGTGCTGCCGTACTGGTGGGTGCTGCCGCTGGGCGGGGCGGTCATCGGCTGGGTGGTCAACTGGATCGGCATCAAGCTGATCTTCGAGCCGGTGTTCCCCCGCAAGATCGGCCCGGTCACGTTCCACGGTCTCTTCCTGCGCCGCCAGCCCGAGGTGAGCGACGTGATGGCCGGGATCATCGCGGACGACATCATCAACATGCGCAACATCGGCGACGAGCTGCTCCACGGCCCGCGCTCGGACCGGACCCGGCAGATGCTGGAGCGCTCGCTGCGCCCGGCGATCGACAGCGCGGTCGGCTTCGCGCGGTCGGCGGTGCGGGTCGGCATGGGAACGGAGCGCTACGACCGGATCCGCGACGCGATGGCGAGCGAGGCGGTCGAGTTCGCGTCGGCGTTCGGCGACACCGAGTTCGGCAAGCAGCAGTCGCTGAAGATCAAGCGGTTCGTGGCGCGGCAGATGCGCCAGCTGCGGTCGGACGAGTTCAACGAGCTGCTCCGCTCGGCGATCAAGCAGGACGAGTGGCTGCTGTTCGTGCACGGCGGGGTGCTCGGCATCGGCGCCGGGCTGGTTCACCTAGCGATCTTCGGAGGCTGACATGCCATCTGGTCCCAACGGCTCATCTCGCTCCGCGGAGGCCTTCCAGGAGGGTGCCGGCCTGCTGCGGATCGCGGCGGGCGCTGGCTGGAGCACCGCGCAGTGGATGGTCAACACCACCGTCCACACGGGATCCCGGGTGGTCCGCGGCATCGCGGCCGGCGAGTCTCCCGTGAAGATCGTGACCGACCTGGGCGCCGAGCTGAGGTCGGCGGCCGAGTCGGCGCTCGGCCCGCCCCCCGCGCCGCCTCCCCCGGCCACCGAGCACCACTCGTCGGCGGCGGAGCTGCGGGCGCGGGGCGCCGAGCTGCTGCGGCGGTCGGCGGACGTGCACTTCGTGGAGGACATGCATCCGGCCTACGAGCGGATCCTGGGCGAGCTGACCCCGGACGAGGCACGCATCCTGCGGTTCCTTGCCAAGGAGGGTCCGCAGCCGACCGTCGACGTGCGGACCAACCGGCCGCTGGGCATCGGCTCGGAGCTGATCGAGGCCGGCCTGTCGATGATCGGCCGGCAGGCGGGGACACGGAACCTGAGCCGTACCAACGCCTATCTCAACAACCTGTTCCGGCTCGGCCTGGTGTGGTTCTCGCGCGAGGAGGTCGAGCCGTCGCGGTACCAGGTGGTGGAGGTCCAGCCGGAGGTCCAGGCGGCGATGGCGAAGGCCGGCCGCGCCCCGAAGACGGTGCGGCGCAGCATCCACCTCACGCCCTTCGGTGAGGACTTCTGCCACACCTGCCTGCCGCTGGACGACTGACCGCTAACCCTCGCGCATGATGTCGAGGTCGACCCGCCCGTCGACACCGGCGACGTTCGCGAAGCCGTGCAGCTGCCAGATGTGCCATCCCTCGACGTTCGGGCGGAAGAAGAACCGCAGGTCCCAGAGCGGGCGGTCCAGGTCGGCACGCACGGGGTACACGTCCTCGAACTCGACGCCGACGTAGAGCAGGACGGGCTTTCCCCACGCCTCCTCGACGAGCCGCAGGAACGCGACCACCTCGGCCCGCACCTCCTCGGCTGCCGGGCGAGCGGCGCAGTTGCCCCCGAGCTCGAGGTCGAGCGCGGGAGCCAGCGCGTTCTCCTCGGGCGGCAGGACGCCGAGGAAGTGCCGGGCCTGCACGGCGCCGGGGGTGCAGAGCGAGAAGAAGTGGTAGACGCCGCGGTCGAGCCCGGCCTCCCCGGCACCGGCCCAGTTGTCGGCGAAGCTCTCGTCGACCCAGTCACCGCCCTCGGACGCCTTGACGTAGGCGAAGGTGATCCCGTCCCCGGCCACGGCCGACCAGTCGATGGTGCCCTGGTGATGGGAGACGTCGATGCCGTACCGCTCCCCGGTGTCGAGCGCGGGCCGCCAGTTCGGCAGCCACGGGAACCACCCCGCGGCATCGACGACGACCACGACGACGCAGATCACCGCCACCAACCGCCACCACCACCGCGGCGCACCCTCGGTCTCCACGTCATCAAGGACGGTCGGGACAGGGTGCCGGTTGAGCTGCGGGACGCTGTTTCCCTGCAGGGACGGCGAAGGGCCCGGACGCAAGATCGCGTCCGGGCCCTTCGCGATACAGCTACGGCTGGATCAGAAGTCCATGCCGCCGGTCGGGTCACCGCCGCCGGGGGCGGCCGAGGCCTTCTCCGGCTTGTCGGCGACGACGGCCTCGGTGGTGAGGAACAGCGCGGCGATCGACGCGGCGTTCTGCAGTGCCGAGCGGGTCACCTTCGTCGGGTCCGGCACGCCGGCGGCGAGCAGGTCCTCGTACACACCGGTGGCCGCGTTGAGACCGTGGCCCTGCGGCAGGCTCTTCACCTTCTCGACGACAACCCCGCCCTCGTGGCCGGCGTTGACGGCGATCTGCTTGAGCGGAGCCTCGACCGCGACCTTCACGATGTTGGCACCGGTCGCCTCGTCGCCGGTCAGCTTCAGGCCGGCGAAGGCCTGCTCGGCAGCCTGGAGAAGCGCGACGCCACCACCGGCGACGATGCCCTCCTCGACGGCGGCCTTGGCGTTGCGCACCGCGTCCTCGATGCGGTGCTTGCGCTCCTTGAGCTCGACCTCGGTGGCGGCACCGGCCTTGATGACCGCGACGCCGCCGGCGAGCTTCGCCAGCCGCTCCTGCAGCTTCTCGCGGTCGTAGTCGGAGTCGCTCTTGTCGATCTCGGCGCGGATCTGGTTGACCCGGCCCTGGATCTGCTCGGCGTCACCGGCACCCTCGACGATCGTCGTCTCGTCCTTGGTGACGACGACCTTGCGGGCGCTACCCAGCAGCGACAGGTCGGCGTTCTCCAGCTTGAGGCCGACGTCCTCGCTGATGACCTGGCCACCGGTGAGGATCGCGATGTCCTGCAGGATCGCCTTGCGGCGGTCGCCGAAGCC
>NZ_WHTD01000222.1 GCF_009379765.1 Actinophytocola sp.
GTTTGCCGGGGCCCAGATCGCCCCTGGCCGCGTTGTCGGGAAACCCGAATACGACCCGGTATGAGGGATTCCCTCCGCCTCGCCAGGAACGATCTGGATCCCCGGCAAACGTCAAACAACCTCGAACTCACGACACTAGTGGCCGAACGCCTCGGCCAGCCACCAGGATCCGCCGTCGCTCGTGATCTTCGCGTCCACGACCAGCGGGCGCAGCCGCGGGCCGTCGAGCCAGCCGGCCACCGGGGCGAGGTCGTCGACCGAGCGGACGGTGACCCCGGTGCAGCCGAAGCCGGTGGCGATCGCCGCGATGTCGGTGTCCGGGAACACCACGGTGTCGAGATCCTCGCCCCGGAAGTGGTGCACCTCGGCGCCGTACGCGGCGTCGTTGTAGACCACGACCACCATGGGCAGGCCCAGCCGCGCCACGGTCTCGAGCTCCGCCACGCTCATCAGGAAGCCACCGTCACCGAGCGCGGCGACCGGGAGCCGCTCCGGCCGGGCCAGCGCGGCGCCGACGGCGGTGGCGAGCCCGAGCCCGATCGACTGGAACGCCTGGGTGAAGCAGAACCCGTACTCGTCGGGCACGTCGAGGTACACGCTCGGGTACCCCATGAAGTTGCCCGAGTCGACCGACACGACCCGCTGGTCGGGTAACAGCTCGTCGAGCCGGATGCTCAGCGTGCGCGGGTCGATCCGGTCCACTGTGGACTCGTCCCGGTAGGGCACGTCCCGCCAGCGGACCTCCGTGGCGATACGGGTGCGCAGCCCGTCGTGGCGGTAGCCGGCGCGCGGTGAGCCGAGCGCGGCGAGCACGTCCCGCGCGGTCCGCCCGACGTCGCCGAACACCCCGATGTCGACCGGCCGGTGCGCGCCGAGCGCGGCGGTGTCGAGGTCCACCTGCGCCACCGTCGCGGACGGCCCGATCAGCTTCCCGTGCCGGGTCGTCCACATGTTCAGCGCGCAGCCCCAACTCACGACCAGGTCGGCGTCGCCGACCAGCTCCGCGGCCAGCGGCGAGGCGAACCCGCCGGAGATGCCGAGCGACCACGGGTCCCCTTCGAACAGCCCGTTCGCGACGGCCGAGGTGGCGAGCAGCGCGCCGGCCGCCTCGGCGAGCGCGCGCAGCTCCGGCCCCGCGTGCCGGGCACCGCGCCCGGCCACGAACACGGGGCGCGCCGCCGCGCGGATCGCGGCGGCCAGCTCGGCGACGGACTCCTCGCCTGGCCGGACCGGCGGCGGCGCCGGCGCGATCCTCGCCGGTTGGCCGCTCTCGGCCGGCGCGGCCTGGACGTCCAGCGGCAGGTTGAGCACCACGGTCCGCCGCTCCTGCACCGCCGTCCGGTAGGCGCGCAGGGTGTCGGCGGCCGCGGTCCGGGGCGAGTGCACCCGCTCGGGCACCGCGCCCACCGCCGCGGCGGCCGCGTCCTGGTCGATCCGGAAGTTGGAGCCGACCGCCGAGCCGGGCGTGTCCGCGGCGAGCACGAGCATCGGCGTGCGGCTCTTCGCCGCCTCGGTGATGCCGGTGAGCGCGTTGGTCAGCCCGCAGCCCTGGTGCGTGGTGACGACCGCGACCCGGTCGCTCATCCGGCCGAACGCGTCGGCCATCGTCGCCGCGCCGCACTCGTGGCGGGCGGCGACGAACGGCACGCCGTGCTCGCGCAGCGCGTTGGTCACCGCGAAGTTGCCGCTGCCGACCACCCCGAAGGCCTGCGCGACACCGAGCTCGGCGAGCGTGCGGCCGACCAGTTGGGCGACCGTGTGGGTCACCGCTCGACCAGCGCGTACACCCGCGCCGGGCTGCCCGACCCGCCGACGATCGGCAGCGGCGACACCACGAGCATCGCGCCCGTCGGCGGCAGCGAGGCGAGGTTCTGCAGCTGGGTCAGCCCCATCTTTCCCGCGCCGAGGAAGAAGTGGTGGCACGGGAACGGCGGGTCGAAGCTGTGCGCGGCGCCCGCGTCGGTGCCGACCGTCTCCACGCCGAGGCCGGCGAGGTCGGTGTCCTCGGCGAGCCAGCGCGCGCACTCGGCGGAGATGCCCGGCGAGTGCGGCCCGGTCTCGTCGGCGTTGAGGAACCGCGCCGCGTCGGCCGACCGCTCGTCCCACCCGGTGCGCAGCAGCAGCCAGCCGCCGGCCGGGAGCGGGCCGTTGGCCGCCTCCCAGAACCGGACGTCGTCGATCTGCAGCAGGTGGTCCGGGTCCGTCGCGGCCCGGTCGGACACGTCCACCACGGCCGCGGGCGCCACCAGCCCACGCAGCGGCAGCTGAGACACGTCCGGACCGTCCTTTCCGGACGACCAGTGCGTCGGCGCGTCGACGTGCGTGCCGGTGTGCTCGCCGGTGTGGATGTTGTTCCAGTACCAGTTCGGGCCGGCGTCGTCGTAGCGGCTGATCTGCTCGAGCTGGAAGTGGATCGTGTTCGAGAACGGCTCGGGGAGCTGCAGGATCGGGGTATCGCTGGACAGCGGCGCGGTGAGGTCGACGATCTCGACCCTGCTCGTCGCGATCGCGTCGAGCAGGTCCTGCAGCAGCGGCATGGGGGTTCTCCTCGGTGAGTCCGGCGACGCGGTCGAGCGTATCGCCGACGGGCCCGCTCGTCGGCTACGCGACGATCACGAACGGGCGGTCGCGACCGGCTCCTTGTCCTCGTCGCCGGCGGGCCCGGGTGGGGGCGGCGCCGCCGCCGGGGTGGGGGAGGCCATCAGGACCGCGCTGATCGGGATCGCCAGAGCCAGGCCGGCGAGGACGAACACCGGGAACAGGAAGCTGAACACGTCCACCCCGGCCGGGTCGGGCGCGGCGGCGTCGAGCTGGACCCGGACCGCACCCATGCCCGTGTAGTGCATGCCGGTGACCGCGATGCCCATCACCACACCGGCGAGGATCCGCAGCGCGAAGTGGTCGACCGAGGCGGTGAACCACAGGGCCACGGTCGCGGCCACCACCGCGATCACGATCGACAGGGCCACGAGGCCGGTGTTGTAGGTGATGCCGCCCTTGACGTTCACCGCCCACATGCCGGTGTAGTGCATGAGGTTCACCGCGAGCCCGGTGATCAGCCCGGCGCCCACCAGCCGCAGCCGGGCGAACCTCGTGCCGACGCCGAACACGACGAGCCCGACGAACACCGCGGAGACCGACAGGACCGCGGACAGCCACGTGCGGAAGATGTCGTACCGCACGGGCATGCCCGGCGTGGTGAAGCCCAGCATGGCCAGGAAGTGCATGAGCCAGATGCCGACCCCGCCGATGGACACGGCGGCGAGCACCTGCCAGGCGAGCCGGGTGCGACCGGAGGCGTGACGTGCCTGCAAGGTGCACGCCAGCCCGATGGTGCATCCGACCACCGAGATGAAGTATGCGAAGAACAGCAACCAGCTGCCCATGTCGAAGTGGTGGACATGGTCGACGGCAAGAGCCACGACAGGGTTCCTCTCGAAGGTCAGCGCGCACCCCGAGCGCGGACCGGGCGCCGCGTCAGGGCGGCGACCGGCGGTTGAGCGTCCAAACGGGACAATGCGTGTTCGCTCGCCGCGATGAGTACGCCTTTGGTCGACTCACGGGAGCGGGCGTCGCATGGCATGATCGCGACGTCGCCGGGCAGCGCGAGCGCTTCCCGAACCTGGTCGGTGGTGAACCGGTGCGCGCCGTCGAACTGGTTGATCGCCACCAGGAACGGAAGGCCACGCGCCTCGAAGTAGTCGATGGACGCGAACCCGTCGGCCAGTCGACGGGTGTCGACCAGTACGACGGCCGCGATCGCGCCCTGGACGATGTCGTCCCACATGAACCAGAAACGATGCTGTCCTGGCGTGCCGAACACGTAGAGGATGAGGTCCTCGGCCAGGGTGATCCGGCCGAAGTCCATCGCCACGGTCGTGGATATCTTGCCGGAGTTGACGTTCACCTCGTCGATGCCCACGCCGGCGGAGGTCATCAGCGCCTCGGTACGCAGCGGCACGATCTCCGACATCGCCCCCACGAACGTGGTCTTGCCGGCCCCGAAGCCGCCCGCCACAACGATCTTCGCCGACGTGATCCGCTCATGCGGCGGCCGGCTACTTCGCGCGAAGTCCACTGAGCACCCTCTCGATCAGCTCGCGCCGCTCGTCGGCCCCGGCGTCGTCGGCGAGCGTGGCCTCCACGACCACCAGGCCGTGGTTCAGCAGGTCAGCCACGAGCACCCGCGCCACGCCGAGCGGCACCGACAGGTGTGCCGCGATCTCGGCGACCGAGCGCGGCTGGAAGCACAGCTGCGTCACCGTCTACAGTGCACTCGCCCGTCGCTCGGGCAGCGTCTGCCCCTCCGGCGTGGTGCGCACCCGCGCCTCGACGGCCAGGGTGACGCTCGGCTCGGTTCGGCCCTCGGTCCACGAGTACGGCCGGGCCAATGCTGGTTTCTTGGCCGGCGGTCCGGCTTCCGTCACGTCTCCCCCTCACGCTCAGCGCCCGTCGTCGGCCCCACGAACCGGCGTGTCGACCATCCGCCCGACCCGGTCCACGAGCAGCGTCATCTCGTAGCCGACCAGCCCGATGTCACACCCCGACGCGGCCAGCACCGCCAGGTGCGAGCCGTCGCCGACGCTCATCAGCAGCAGGAACCCGCCCTCCATCTCGATCACCGACTGGACGACCCGCCCCGCCGTGAACAGCTGCGCGGCACCGACGGTGAGGCTCGTGAGCCCGGCGGTCAGTGCGGACAGCTGGTCGGCCCGGTCCCTCGGCAGACCGTCGCTCGCGGCCACCAGCAGACCGTCGGCGGAGACCAGCACGGCGTGCGTGACTCCGGGCACCTCCTGGGTGAACGCGGAGACCAACCAGCCGAGCGTCGGCTCGGTCGTGGTGCTCTCGGTTGTCATGATCCCTCCCTCGGATCGAACCCGGCGGCTCCCTACCACCCGCCGGGTCTTCCCTCTACGCGGCGCCCCCGCGGCGCCGCGGTCAGTTCTGCCGCTCCGGTGCGGCCGTGGACTCGGATTCCTGCCTGGTGCGTCGCGCGGCCTGCATGCCGCTGTAGTGCCGGGAAAGGTTGCTGCGGATGGACTCCGGGTCGCGGTGCAACCCGGTGCTCTGCCTGGCGACCGGCTGCTGGGTGGTGGGCTGCTGGGTGGTGAGCTTGGCCGGCGCCGTGTTCCCGCCGGGCATGCGCAGGGGCAGCCCGGCCGTGGTCGTCCGGATCGTCTGCTCACCGACCGAACTGTCCACTTGGGGCGCCGGCTTCGGCGCGGACCTCGGTGCCGAAGCCGGCGCGCCCTTGGGTGCCGTGCCGGCCGGCGCGGAGGCCGGCACGGTGGTCGGTGGGATGGTCGGTGGGATCCGGGTGAGCCAGCCGGTGTCGTTCGGCGCACTCGGGAGCGGCGCGGGACCCTCCACCTCGACCACCGGGGTGAACCAGCCGATGGCGCTTCCGTTGGTGGCCACGGGGATCGGCGGCACGACGACGGTGGTGACGGAGGCCGTCGCGTAGGTGCGTACGACACGCTCGTCGTCGGTGCTCTCGTCCACGGATGCCACGGTGGCCACGGCCGCCGGATTCTGCGGTGCCTCGACCGGGGACTCCGGCACGCCGTCGGCGAGCACGAACGTGCTGGGGACGTGCACGCTCGCGGTGATGCCCGCCTGGGACGAGGAGTCGTAGGTGGGCCGAAGCCGCACCGTCACGCCGTGCCGCGCGGCGAGCTGGCTGACCACGAACAGGCCCATCCGCCGGGTGGTCTCCGGGTCGACCTCGTCGGTGGTGGCGAGCCGGCGGTTGGCCGTCCCGATGTCGTCCGCGGCCATGCCGAGCCCGGCGTCGACCACCTCGAAGAGCAGGCCGCCGTCGGCGCCGCGGTCCGCGGTGAGCACCACCTTGCGGTCCGGGGGAGAGAACCGGGTCGCGTTCTCCAGCAGCTCGGCCAGGATGTGCACGATGTCCGCCGCCGCGGACGACCGGACCGACCCGTTGGGCGCGTGCCCGAGGCTGACCCGGCGGTAGTCCTTGACCTCCGAGGTCGCCGCGCGCAGCAGCTCGACCACGGTGACCGGCTGGTTACCCCGCCGCGGGGGTGTGCCGCCGGCGAGCACCTGGAGGTTCTCGCCGTTGCGGCGCAGGCGGGTGGCCAGGTGGTCGAGCCGGAAGAGCCCGTCGAGACGCTTGGGGTCCTGCTCGTCGGTCTCGAGCTCCTCGATGACACCCAGCTGCAGCTCGACCAGCGACTGGCTGCGCCGGGACAGCGTCATGAACATCTCGCTGACCTGGTGACGCAGCTCGGCCTGCTCGCCGGCGAGCTTGACGGCCTGGGTGTGCATGTCGTCGAAGGCGCGGGCGAGTTGGCCGATCTCCTCGTTGGTGTGCACCGGGACCGGCTCGATCGACCGGTAGTCGATGTGCTCTCCCGCGCGTACCTTCTCGACGGTCCTCGGCAGCTGGTCGTGCGCGGCGGCGAGCGCGGCGACGCGAAGCCTGCGCACCGGCACGAGCAGTGAGCGGGCCACGAGGAGCGCGATCGCGAGTGCCGCGAGAAGCGCGCCGAGCACGAACGAGGAGTCGCGCAGGGCGCTGGCGCGGGCGTTGTTCGCGCTCGTGGACACGATGCCGGCGAGCTCGGCGAACTTGTCCTCGGTCATCGAGCGCAGCGCGGAGGACTCGTCCTGCAGGTCGGGCAGCAGGTTCGCGAGCTCGGCGGTGCGGTTCGCGCCGATGGAGGCCTGCAGCGCGTCGCGCCGGGCGGGCCCGGACGCGGTCGCCTCGGAGAACCGGGGCAGGTCCGCGGCCGGCATGTCGAGCGCGAGCCGGTCGCCGAGCACCGACTCCTCGGCGGCGTTGTGCTGTGCCGCGGTGGCCACGTCGCTGGTGACCGGCGCACCGCCGGCCGACTGGATCAACGCCTCCTCGGTGCTCACCGCCGCCCGGAGCAGCAGCAGAGACAGCAGTGTCTCGGCGCGGTCGTCGAGTTCGGGGTCGGCGGCCGCGGCGACCACGTGCGGCAGCAGCTCGCCCAGCCCGCGGATGACCTCGCGGTAGCCGAACGCCTCGGTGACCGGGTCGGTAGCGGGGTCCGCGGCTTGCTGGCGGGCCACCCGGAGCTGGTCGAGCGCGTCGTCGAGCTTGCGGCTGATCCCGGCCGGGAGGTGGGCGAAGTCGGCGGCCTTCTGGACCTCGGTGGCCTGCTTGTCGACAGCGGCCTTCCGCTCGTCGAGGTCGAGTCCGGGCGCGACCATCTCCAGCGCGACCAGGTCCCCGAGCGTGACCGACTCGTCGAGCACCGTCAGCTGGTCGCGGACCGTGCTCAGCGCGTTGGCGTCGTCGAGTTGCTGCTGGACCCGGACGCCACCGAGCACGAGGGCGATCGCGGCGGGCACGACGAGCACGACGGCCACCTTTGTGCGAAGACCCCAACTGTCGACACGCCATCTCGCGGGAGGCACGGCTGGCTCCGGCACCGTATGTCCAATCTGACCGTCGGCTGACTCGACCAGTACTGCCGGTCCCCCCGGGTTTGTGGTCTGGCGGTTGCCAGGGTCGCGGGAATGAACGCACTGGCGAAACGCGATGCAATCCGAATGTCTCGATAATGTCAAGCCAATCGGACCGGTGCGCCGCGATGATCCTCAACAGGGGACTTTGGACCCTGCCGCGTCTACTCCATTCGCAGTAGTCAAGGCCTGTCACCGCCTGTGTACGGGCCGTTCCGCGCTGGCAGCAAGCGCAAGGAGACGAGAACGACCGGTCTCCCAAATAATTCCTTGCCAACGGTGAATCGAATTCCTACGGATGGTTCGGCGTACCGAATTGTATGCATGTCGGGGTATGCCGAATCGTGACCGGAAATGGTGATCGTCTGGCGAGCGGGAGGCCATAGCCGTGGGCTATGACGACCCAGTCGATCGCCGGCTACCCGCGGCTGGTGCGCGGGCACATGCTCGGGGGCATGACGACCACTTCCGGGCGAATGCTGCACGCGGCTGGGCCCGCGCTGGTCATCACCGCCGTCGCGGTCGCCACCTCGTACCTCACGAACCTGGTCGTGCCCGTGGTGAGCGCGCTGACGGCGGCCGTCGTCCTCGGCGTTCTCGCCGGCTCGACGCCGATGCTCTCCGGCGGGAACCGGGCGGTCATCGCGCGGCTGACCAGGAAGATGCTGCGGGCGGGCGTGGTGTTGCTGGGGCTGCAGCTGGCCCTGCCCGCGGTGCTGGGCCTCGGCCCGGGGGTGCTCGTGGCGGTGGTGCTCACCATCGGGACCACCTTCGTCGGCACCGTCGCACTCGGCCGGCTGGTCGGCGTGCCGCGCGGACTGGCAGTGCTGGTGGCCACCGGGTTCTCGATCTGTGGCGCGTCGGCCATTGCGGCCATGGAGGACGTGGTCGACCGCGAGGACTCCGACGTGGCGACAGCGATCGCGCTGGTCACGTGCTACGGCGGGCTCGCGATCGCGGTCGTCCCGCTCGTCGGTGGCTGGCTCGGCCTCGCGGGGCCGCGGCTGGGCGGCTGGGCGGGTCTGGCGGTAGCTGAGGTGGCTCAGGTCGTGGCGGCCGCGACGCCGGCCGGTGCGGCCGCGATCGCGGTGGCGGTGGTGGTGAAGCTGAGCCGCGTGGTGCTGCTCGCGCCGATGGTGGCGCTGGTCAGCGTGCACGAGCGGCGGCGGACGCGGAAGGCCGCCGACTCGCCGAAGCAGACCCCGCTCGTCCCGCTGTTCGTGCTCGGTTTCCTGGCGATGGTTGCCGTGCGAAGTGTCGACATCCTGCCGGAGCCGGTTCTGGACGTGGCGAAGGTCTGCTGCACCCTGCTGCTGGCGGGCGCGTTGTTCGGGCTCGGCTGCGCGGTGCGGATCGGGCCCCTGGTGCGCACCGGCGGCCGCGCCCTGCTGCTGGGCCTGCTGTCGACCCTCCTGATCGGGACGACGTCGTTCGTCGCCCTGGCCGTCCTGGGCTGACGGTCCGAAGGGCCGGCTCCCGAACCGTTCGTCCCGCCGAGCCGCCGAGGTTCGGCAAAAGCCGCGAGTCCAACGGTCCGGACCCGCGAGTCCAACGTTCAGGACCTGCGAGTTCAACGTTCAGGACCCACTGTCCAACGTTCGGAGTGTTGGACTCGCGGGTCGCCAGCGTTGGACTCGCGGCCTTGCCGGTGGCCGCCTGTTCGTCCGAAGTAGACCCGCCTACCGGGGCACCGCCTGGACCGCGGAGAGCAGGGCCATCACCTCGATGTCGCGCTGGCCGCAGCCACGCGACAGGTCGTTCAGCGGCGCCGTCAGGCCCTGCAGGATCGGGCCGAGGGCGATCGCGCCGCCGAGCCGTTCGGCGATCTTGTAGCCGATGTTGCCCGCCTCCAGGTTGGGGAACACCAGCACGTTCGCTCGCCCGGCCACCCGCGAGCCCGGGGCCTTCGCCGCCGCGATGGAGGCGACCAGGGCGGCGTCGAGCTGTAGCTCACCGTCCACATGCAACTCCGGGGCGTGCTCGCCCCGGGCGGCCTCGCGCGCGGCGATCGCCTCGGGGCGAGGACGACCAGCAGGAGCGGGCGGTTGCGGATCAGCTCGGTCATCCGCGGGAGGTGCTGGCCGAGGATCACGTCCTGGGTGACCACGGTGAAGCCCGCGTCGAAGTAGGCGTCGGTGGTCGTCGCGGTCAGCCGGTAGCGGAGCTCCAGCTGCCGGAAGGCCTCGTCGGTGGGCTCGGCGGTCATGTCGGCACGGCCGTTGATCACCATGCGCCGGAAGACGTCGCCACGCACGTGTACCGACCGGGGCAGCCGCTCGGCCAGCAGTTGGGCCACTGTGGACTTGCCGGCGGCCTGGATGCCGGTGACGAGGACGATCGCGCGGTCGTTCATCGGCCCGGGAGCATATCGGGGACCTACCGGGGCCTGGTCCGTCCCGGCTTCCGGACCCGTCGCCCCGGCGCCGCGACCGTCGGTGGCCCGCCCTATGCTTCTGGCCGCCGTGACGGCTGTCCCGAGGAGGCGTGTGACCATGTCGACGAACGAGGAACTGACCCGGACGTTCAGCGAACTGGACGTGAACGACGACGGCCAGATCACGATGACCGAGTTCCTCACGGCGATGACCGCCCGCGGCGAGAAGATCACCGCCGCGGAGGTCGAGTCCATCTTCCAGGACGCCGACAGTGACAAGGACGGCCGGATCTCCCTGCCCGAGTTCACCGAGGCCTGGCGCCGCGCCGACCGCCCGTGAGGTTCACCGGTTCCCGTTCGGCGGGCTGAACCGGGCCGGATCGGGTATCCCTGACTCCAGGACGGAAGAAGGGTGACGTCACGTGGCTGATCCGATCACCGACGAGCGCGCCGCGGCGGTACTGCGGCTGTTCGTCCGGAGCTGCGGTCCCATGCTGGCCAGGCTGCGCGACGACGGCGAGGACGGTGGCGAGCCGGTGGACCTC
This sequence comes from Actinophytocola sp., assembly GCF_009379765.1. Classification (GTDB taxonomy): domain Bacteria; phylum Actinomycetota; class Actinomycetes; order Mycobacteriales; family Pseudonocardiaceae; genus Actinophytocola. The sequence continues at coordinate 10,378 of NZ_WHTD01000222.1, forward strand.
GAGGTCGGCGCGGACGACCACGAGGTCGACCGCGGGTTGCTCGACAAGCTCAGGAGCCAGGTTCACAAGGTCCGGTGGCCGGGCTCGGACAGCTGGACTCGGCTCACCGTCGAGGAGCGGTCGGACTGGTGGGTGAACCGGGTCGGCCGGCTGACGTCACTCGCCGCGTCGGTCACCGGGCTCGCCGGAGCGCTCGGCGACCGGCTGCCGCTGCAGGACATGCTCGGCTCGGCCGGGCAGGGCCTGCTGCTGTGCGCGATCGCGTCCGAGCACGGCATCGACGACCGCGGCACGCGGGTCCGGCTGCTGGCGTCGGTGCTGTTCGGGCGGGACATCGACCCGGTGGTCGCGGCGGGCAAGGGCGACGACGCCGCCGACGAGGCCGTGCTCGTCGAGCTCACCGACGAGCAGCCGGCCGATGCGGTGCCGGCGAAGGGCAAGCGGTTCGGCGTCAAGGTGGCGGCGAAGTGGCTGTGGCGGCAGGGCCGGCTGCTGATGGCGATCTCCGGCGAGCTGGAGAAGCGCCCGCACGGCCGGTTCTACCACCAGGCGCTTGGCATGCTGCCAGTCGTCGGGATGGCCGGTGACTACCTCGGCGAGCGGTCCGCGCTCAAGCGGGCCGCCAAGGCCGCGGACAAATGGATCCACAAGAACGTCCAGCTATGACACCCGCACCGCGATCTCGTCTCCGAGCTCGTGGCCCGCGGACAGCTCGAGGTCGTCGCCGCTCCAGAACCGGCCGGGGTCGTACCAGTTCGGCCGCTTGGTGGCGGGCAGCAGGCCCATGGCCTGGTAGGTGATCGCGACAACCTCGGCGCAGTAGGCCGTCTCGAGCGTGGCCTCGGCCTTCACGTCACGCCGTCTCAGGTTCGGGACGCGCCCGTGGAGCCAGCGGCTGAGAAGCTTGGCGGTGGAGGGGAACGGCGTGCCGTCCAGGCGTGCGACGGTCTTGAGGAGGGCGTCCTCCATGTCCCGGGTGATCGCCGGCTCGAGCTGGCGCCACCAGGCGCGCTGCTTGTACCGGCCGGTCCACTGGACGACCGCGTCGCGCAGGTCGTGCAGCTGCACGCCGCGGTGGTGGGCGCCGGTCCACATGTCCGGCAGTGCCTTGCCGAGCTCGGCGTGCCACATGAGCGGCGGCATGTCCTCGATGACCACGGACATGCCGACGTGGTTGATGGGGCTGTTGGTGGTGATCCGGATCGTCCGGTCGGCGACGGTACTCCCGCGGAAGAGCCAGACGTCGCCGGTGCGCGTCAGGTTGACGGCCTCGTCGAGCCCGAGCTGCGTGTCGGCCATCGCTGTAGCGTAGGCCCATGCGCTGGTGGAAGATCGTTGGCTTGGCGGGTCTGGCCGGGGTGGCCGCGACCGGGGCGGTGATCGCCCGCTCGGAGCGGCGCCGCCGCGCCTACACCCCGGAGGAGATCAGGGACCGCCTGCACACCCGCCTCACTGAAGCGTCCAAACAGGACTAGGGCGTGTCCGCCGGAAGATCGACCAGGGGTTTGATCGAGTGGTGTTGTGGCGCGTGGTGACTTGTCGGATGCGGAGCGGGCGATCTTGGGGCCGTTGCTGCCGGCGGTGAAGGACGGTCGGGATGGCCGGCGGGGTGGTCGTCGTCGGGTGGTCGTCGGGATTCCGTGGCGGATGCGCACGGGTGCGCCGTGGCGGGATCTGCCGGAGCGGTATGGGCCCTGGAAGACCTGGGCTGAGCCTGGAGGAATCGCGGGCAGTCCACCAAGTAGTTGGTGGCAACCTCGCCACACACTGGCAGAGCGGCATCGTCGAAACCAGGGTCGGGCTAGGTGGTTGGTGTCGAACGGGGTCTTGGGGCGGGTGATCTGGGTGGTGCTGTGGTGAGTTGGCCGTCGCCTTGATCAGGTGGTGGTCATGGTCCGTCCGCTTGCCGTGCGGGCGATCCCGAGCATGCCCAGGCGTGCGA
>NZ_WHTD01000107.1 GCF_009379765.1 Actinophytocola sp.
GCAGACGCCGTCCGGCCCGCAGCCGCGGCAGTACGCGGATCCGAACGCCTCCGACCCGCACTACGCCGAGCAGACGCCGTCGGGACCGCAACCCCAGCAGTACGCCGAGCAGACGCCGTCGGGTCCGCAGCCGCAGCAGCCGTACCCGCCGCAGGGCTACCCGCAGCAGCAGCCTCAACAGCAGCAGCCGCCGCAGTACCAGACGGCGGCCCAGCAGCAGCATCCCCAGCAGCAGCGGCCGCCGCGCGCCGACGAGCTGTCGAGCGCCGAGCTGATCAAGCAGTCCAGGCGTCGCCCGCAGTCCGGCTGGCGCAAGGCGGTCTTCGTGGCCAGCGGCCACCTCGTCAACGTCGGTGAGAGCCCGTCGGACGTGCAGCGCCGCGAGCTCATCACGCGGGTCAACCAGCCGTTGCGCGGGTGCTACAAGATCGCCATGCTGAGCCTCAAGGGTGGCGTCGGCAAGACCACGACCACGACCACGCTCGGCTCCACGTTCTCCTCGCTGCGCGGCGACCGGGTCATCGCGGTCGACGCCAACCCCGACCGCGGCACGCTCAGCCAGAAGATCCCGCTGGAGACCACCGCGACCGTGCGGCACCTCCTGCGCGACGCGGACCGCATCCACCGCTACTCCGACATCCGCGCCTACACATCACAGGGCCCGAGCCGGCTCGAGGTGCTGGCGAGCGAGCAGGACCCGGCGGTGTCCGAGGCGTTCAGCGAGGACGACTACCGGCGCACGGTCACGCTGCTCGAGCACTTCTACAACATCGTGCTCACCGACTGCGGCACCGGCCTCATGCACTCCGCGATGAAGGGCGTGCTCGACATCGCCGACGCGCTCGTGGTCGTGTCGTCCGGCTCGGTGGACGGGGCCAGGAGTGCGTCGGCCACGCTCGACTGGCTCGACGTGCACGGCTACCGCGACCTGGTGTCCCGCTCGGTGGCGGTGATCAACTCGGTGCGCCCGCGCGCGGGGTCGGTGGACCTGGACAAGCTGGCCCAGCACTTCGGTGCCCGGTGCCGTGCGGTGTGCCGGATCCCGTTCGACCCGCACCTGGAAGAGGGGGCCGAGATCGAGCTCGACCGCCTCGGCCCGACCACCCGGATGGCCCTGCTGGAGCTGGCCGCGACCGTGGCGGACGGGTTCCCGAGCGAGTTCTACTACGTGCGCTGAACCGCTGGTCAGGCCGGTGGTTGCTTGCTGTCCGGCGGGTCGGCCGGTGGCGGCTTCTGCTTGCCCAGCTTGCGCAGGAACTCCGGGTCGTCGTCGGGCGCCATCGGCGCGGGCCGAGGGCGGCCAGGACGGGTCGGTCGGGTCGGGCGACGTTCGTCGACCTCAGCGGGGTTCGACACGAACGCCCGCCACAGCAGCACGGCGACGCAGATCGCGCCGATCGCGGCGAGCAGGTAGAGCATCGAGCCACCTCCCGAGAGTCCTGGCGTCGAGGTTAGCCCGTTTCTTCCGATTCCGGGGGCCTCGGGGGGTGAACCGTTCCCGTGGTGTTCGGTGTGTTATCCCGTGGCCTTCGTCGCCTCGGTGGTCAGCTCCGCGAGCAGCGTCTTGACTTCGGACTCCCGGAACCGACGGTGGCCTCCGGGGGTGCGGATCGAGCCGATCCGCCCCGCGGTCGCCCAGCGGGTGACGGTCTTGGGGTCCACCCGGAACAAGGCCGCGACCTCGCCCGGGGTCAGCAGGCGCTCGCCGACGTGTGTAGCAGTCACCATGTCCTCCTCAGGTGCGCCGGACCCGACAGTGTTCAACACGTCGTTCAACATGTCGGGGCAGCCAATCGTGTCATCTCGACCATCGGGTACTCGAACGGTTGTCTTATGGTAAAGAGGTAGTAAGGGACAAAACGGCCGGTTCGGGCAGAGCCCCGGGGCGCTAGAGTGCCGCGGTGGACACGCTGGACCGCAGGATCATCGCCGCGCTGCGCGAGAACGGCCGGGCCACCTACGCGGACCTGGGGAGACAGGTGGGGCTGTCCGCGTCCGCTGTGCACGAGCGGGTGGGCAAGCTCGAGGCAACCGGAGTGATCACGGGATATCACGCGGTCGTCGACCCGAGCGCGGTCGGCCTCGGGGTCACCGCGCTGATCGGCATCCACCCCACGGACATCGCCGACGACGAGGACGTGGCGGCGTCGTTGGCGCTGCTCCCCGAGGTCGAGTCGTGCTACCGGGTGGCAGGCGACGAGTCGTTCGTGGTCAAGGTGCGGGTGGCGACGGTCGACGACCTGGAGCACACGCTGGGCAGGCTGCGCCGGATCGACGGCGTGGCGCGCACCCGGACCACGCTCGTGCTCTCGACCCGGTTCGAGGGCCGGCCGAACACGTCGGAGGTCGAGGATGCCGACGGGTAGCGTCTCGGTTGTGGCGGACAACCTGCGGCGTGACCTGGCGCTCTACACGCTGGCCAGGCTGGCCCTGGTCGCCCTGGTCACGCTCGTTCTGATGCTCTTCGACATCCCGTTGCTCGTGGCGCTGGCGGTCGCGATCGTCGTCGGCTTCCCGTTGGGGCTCCTGGTCTTCCGCGGCCTGAACCGGCGGGTCACGGCCGGGTTGGCGGCCCGGGGCGCCGAGCGCGACGCCCACCGGGACCGCCTGCGGGCTCAGCTGCGCGGCGACGACCCGTCCCCGGACTCCGCGGACGAGTCGTGACCGCGATAGACCGGTGTAGCGACAAGACGCGGACCTGGGTCTGCGAGGCGGTCCGCATCATCGAGGCGGACGCCAACCGCAGCGCCGACACGCACCTGATCCCGTTCCCGCTGCCGGCGGAATGGAACGTCCAGCTCTACCTCAAGGACGAGTCGACCCATCCCACCGGTTCGCTGAAGCACCGCCTGGCCCGCTCGCTGTTCCTGTACGCGCTGTGCAACGGCTGGATCGTCGAGGGCACACCGGTGATCGAGGCCTCCTCCGGTTCGACGGCGGTGTCCGAGGCCTACTTCGCGCGGATGCTGGGCCTGGCGTTCATCGCGGTGATGCCCCGCACGACGAGCGCGGAGAAGGTCGAGCTCATCGAGCGCCAGGGCGGCCGCTGCCACTTCATCGACGAGCCGAGCCAGCTCTACGCGGAGTCCCACCGCCTGGCGGCGGAGCTCGGCGGCCACTTCATGGACCAGTTCACCAACGCAGAGCGGGCGACGGACTGGCGCGGCAACAACAACATCGCGGAGTCCATCTTCCAGCAGATGGCCCTGGAGCCCCACCCCGAGCCGGAGTGGGTGGTGGTGGGCGCCGGCACCGGCGGCACGAGCGCGACCATCGGCCGCTACATCCGCTTCCGCCGGCTCCGCACCCGGCTGGCCGTCGTCGACCCGGAGCATTCGGTGTTCTTCACCGCCTGGCGCGACGACTCACCCGCGCTGACCGACTGCCGCGGCTCGCGCATCGAGGGCATCGGCCGCCCGCGGGTGGAGCCGTCGTTCATCGGCCAGGTGATCGACCGCATGATCAAGGTCCCGGACGCTGCCTCGCTGGCGACCATCCGCGCCGTGGAGCCGGTGCTGGGCCGCCGGGTGGGCGGCTCGACGGGCACGAACCTGTGGGGCGCCTTCCAGATCGTGGCGGAGCTGCGAGCCGCCGGCCGCTCGGGCAGCGTGGTGACGCTGCTGTGCGACCAGGGCGACCGCTACGGCCACACGTACTACTCCGACGAGTGGCTCGCCGCCCAAGGCCTGGACCTGGCCGCCGCCCGTGCGCCGGTGGACGCGTTCCTCGCCACCGGCGAGTGGCCCGCCTGACTCTCACGAACACACCGGTTCCGACGACAGACTCCAGCAGCATTCGCTGCGACCCGGAGGACGCGACATGGAACCGATGATCATCGGCACGTTCACTCGGCTACTGGTCTCGGGCCTGGCCAAGTCGGTGATACTACGCGCGATCGGCGGCTGGCTCGTCGGCGTGGCGGACGTCCTGTGAGAGGCGTCGGCCGCCTTCCTGGGCGCGAGCATCGCGCTGGTCCTGTCCCCACACGGAACGATCGGTGGCCTGGCCTGTCACCCGTGGCTGCTGACCGTGGTCGCCCTGGCGATCCTGTCGTTCGCGTGGTGGGTCCACTCCCGCCTGACGAACGTCGTCCACCTGGCCCGCGAACGAGTCACCAGTGGGTGCCTGACCGGGCCCGTCGTGAGCGGGGCGAGCAGCCGGTCTATGACTCGTACGCGCGGCTGTCGAAGAACCCGACGACGGGCGAGCGGGAGAAGATCGAGGACCAGCGGTTGGACAACCGGGTGTGATCGAGCGGTTGGGCGGCCGGTTGGTACTCGCGATGGAAGAAACCCGCCGCAGCGCCGAAAACTCCCAACTCACCTACCGGTTGGTACCCAGTCCCGACCGTGAGCAGCGGTTTCCATGACTCGCGTCGGTGACCGAATCGGGCGACAGGTTTGGTGACTGGGGCGCCGATTGGTCTCCCGAGTTGTGCTACCCCCTCCCCCACGCGCACGCAACGCGTCGTCCGACGCTCCGCGTGCGCGGCGACAGCAATGGAACGGCGCAGGGACCAGGCGTCGCTAGAGGCTGCGATGCTCGGCCCACGTCGTCGCAGCTCGACGCAAGCGTTGCTTCCAGGGGCGCGGGTCGGCTGTGGCGATCTGGTCCCAGCGTGCGGTGTTGATCGCGGTGAAGGCGTCCAGTGCGTCGCCGGACGCTCTGGCCCAAGGCTAGAACCGCGCGGTGGGCAGCATGAGGCAGATGATCAGGTCTCCGCAAAGTCGGGGCGGTCCAGACGGCGGCGGCCCGGAGAACCTGCTTCAGCCAGCATGTATGTCGTCGGGGCGGGCCGTCGCGCCTGCACCATCCCTCGTCTGCGGTCGCTGTCCCCCCGAAGCCTCTAGTACGGCAGCCCGGGTTCGTTATGTAGATGCTCGGCGATGAGGCCGAGGTAGTTCGGGCTGCTCGCGTGTCTGCGCTCGCGCGTTCGGGAGTGGCGCGAGGCCGTCGAAGACAATAGCGAGCACCCGGGCTCGTACCTCTTGGTCGAGGTGCGCGTGCGCGGCGGCTCGTGATGTGGCAACCAGCAAGGCGTAGACCTCGGGCAGTTCGACATCGTCTCGGACGGCGCCGGCGTGTTGGGCGTGTTGCAGCAGAGCAGCGACAGCTCTGCGCAGTCCATTCGATGCCTGAGCGGCGTCGCCGTCGCTGTCACCGCCGGCTTCAAGTAGAGCCTCGGCTATGGCGATTTTGGTCGCCGCGTCGGCGACGAGGTGGCTAAAGAAGTCGAAGAACGCCCTGCCCGGATCCGTGGCATCGAGCAGTGTTTCGGCCTGCTCGCACAGGCGATCAAACCGCCTCACGAGAACGGCCTCTAGCAGCGCCGCCTTGGTGGGGAAGTGGCGGAAGACTGTGGCAACGCCAACGCCGGCCAAGCGGGCCACCTCCTCGGTCGATGCAGACTCGCCGCCCTTGCCGAAGACCTCTTCGGCGACGTCCAGGATGCGGCCACGGTTGGCTCGCGCATCGGCGCGTTGCGACCGCCAGCTGCCGGTGTCTCGCTTGCCTGGGGTTCTCATCGCTCCTTCGCCCACGCGTTGCCATCCGAAGTCATGACTCCATATAATCGGAGTCGATACTTCGGATGGTATCCGATCCGACTGCATGCCGATGACAGGAGAGTGCCATGGCCCAACCCCGTAGCCCGCAAGAGGTCTTCCTCGCACTCGTAGACGGCGTTGCGGAGGGCCATTGGGACGAACTACCCGGCCTGTATGCAGAACAGACCCACGTCGTGCACCCGTTCGACCCGCTTCGCGCCGCTGCGCTGCGTACCCGCGACGAACTTCGCGAACACTTCAGGCCGACCGACGCCGGTCCCCGGCTGCATCGTCGGGCAGCCAACATCACAATCCACGAGACGACCGATCCCGAGGTCATCGTCGCCGAGTTCGAGTATCAGGGAACAGTCGCCGAGACAGGAGAGCGCTTCGCGCTGCCTGGCATCTTCGTGCTCCGTGTGCGCAACGGTGAGATCGTCAGCTCCCGTGACTACTTCGACCATGTCACCGCCGCCCGAATCCGTGGCCAACTCGACGCACTTGTCGCAGCCGTCAACGCTGACAGCGCAACCTCGTACTAGTCCTGCAGGCCGGTTGCGCGCGTGGAAGACGACCAACGGATTCCCTCGCGGAGTAATTTCACTTGTTAGTCGGGGCTGGCGATGATGCATTCCATCTCTTGGTTCGAGCGGGTGACGACGATGTTATCGTGCCGCCAGTCGTAGTAGGGGCATGGTTAGATGCGGCACGTACCGCAACCGAATTGCCAGGTGAAACCGGCCCAGAGCGCAAGTGGTCAGCCATCATTGGGCCGATAGCGCCGCGAATGAGCGAAAGCCGCATGGGCGTTGACCGTGAAGGCCTCGCTGCTGCGGCAAATTCGGGGGAATGAAATTCTGGTCAACTGGTCGCTACTTACTCGAGTCCAGCGCCTCCTCAGAGATGCCTTCACTTCACGGCGGGACCCTATATGTTTCAGTTCCCATCCTGGTCACAGGCTCTCATCGAGGGGTTGCCATCACGCGCGTTTGCGCGCGAGCTTTTGCTTCGGCTGCAAGCGGTTCGGGGGCTGAGCCGGCGACTGGCCTAGCTGAACCCCAACGCCGCGCCGGCGAACACGGCCCACGCGAGCATCGCCATCGCGGTGTCCCGCAGTACCGGGATCAGGGCCAGCCCGTCCCGCCTCCGGGCAACGATCCGCACCGCCGGCAGCACCACGACGGCGGCCAGCAACGCGACCAGCACCCACACCTCGGCGAACGCGGCGAGCACGGTCACCACGAACGGCACGCCGACCAGTCCGAAGTAGAGCGTCCGGGTGCGGCGGTCGCCGAGGCGGACCGCGAGGGTGCGCTTGCCCGTCTCCCGGTCGGTCGGCACGTCCCGCAAGTTGTTGGCCACCAACACGGCCGCCGAGAACGCGCCCAGCGCCACCGCGCCGGCCACCCCCAGCCACGTCACCCTCCCGGCCTGCACGTACTGCGTCCCCAGCACGGCGACCAGTCCGAAGAAGACGAACACCGCCGCCTCCCCCCAGCCCGAGTAGCCGTACGGCCGCGACCCTCCGGTGTAGAACCACGCGCCCGCGATGGACACCGCCCCGACCGCCAGCAGCCACCAGTGCCCGGTCGACGCGACCAGCACCAAGCCCGCCACCGCCGCCAGCCCGAAGCACGCGAACGCGGCCGCCTTCACCGACGCCGGCGTCGCGACACCCGAGCCGACCAGACGCAACGGCCCGACCCGGTCGGCGTCGGTCCCGCGGATGCCGTCGGAGTAGTCGTTCGCGTAGTTCACCCCGACCTGCAACGACAGCGCGACCACCAGCGCGAGCAGCGACGCCCACCAGTCGAACCGGTCGATCGCCCCGGCCGCGCCCGCGCCGACGATCACCGGGGCGACCGAGTTCGGCAGCGTCCGGACCCGCGCCCCCTCGATCCACTCTGCTGCTGTTGCCGCCATGCCCCCATCTTGCTGTGCCTGAGGCTGCCCGGGGTCGGGAGGGGGATCCGGGGTGACCGAGATCGCGGTTCGGCGCCTCGCGGTCCGCTCGCCGACCCCCGCCGCCGGCCGTCAGCAGGTCGGCGCGGAGCCGCCGCCCGAGACGTAGGCCGCCGCGACGAACTTGCCGGCGGCGAGCCGGTACCAGACGTTCGACGTGCCCTGGGAGCCCGTGACCGACTGGCCGGTGGCCTTGCACTCGATCCGCACCTGCGCGTAGTTCGCCGCCATGCCGACGACCGCCCCGCCGGTGTTGGTGGCGTTGCGCACGTTCAGCGGGTCACCGGCGGTGTCGACGAAGCCGGCCGGGTCCGAGCCGGTCCACTGGTAGGTGACGGTCACCCAGGAGTTGTCGGTGAGCTTGAGCCCGTCCCAGAAGGTGCCGTCGGCGAGGTCGATGCCGGCCGGGTTGGCGACCTGCCGGCCGAACTGGTCCGCGCCGCCGTTGTAGTCGTCCTGGTAGGCGGCCTGCGCCTCGGGCTTGCCCTGGGGGAGGTCCTTCCATTCCTGGCGCACGTCCGGCGGGTTCCAGTAGTCGTCGCGGGTGTTCCAGGGGCCGACGTCCCAGACGGGAGCCCATTCGCAGCGGCCGTTGCTCGCGCAGACGCGCACGCTGTAGTCACCCGCCCAGTTGCCGGACAGCCCGCGCCGGGACGGCAACGCGACGAAGTGGTCCCGCGAGGTGATGACGTGCCCGTTGGCCGTCGTGCCGCCGACGAGACCCTCCCGGGTGGCGAACACCTCGTAGGTGAGCCCCGCGGCGGCGGCGTGCACCTCCTCGGACGGCGCCTTCCCGGACACCGACGGGGTGACCGTCAACGCCCGGAGCTCCGGCGACCGCGTTCCGGCCGGCGCACCGAGCATCGCGCGAACCTCGACCTCCCGGGCGGCGCCGGGCAGGACGGCCGGCGCGTCTGGTCGGACCTCGGCCCACTCGCTCCACTGCCCGTCGGCCAGCCGCCCCCGCACGTCGACGGCGAGCTCGGTGCCCGCCGGGACGGTGCTCCCGACCGTGGCCGCGAAGGTGTCGGCCGGCGTCGCGAGCGGGTCGAGCGAGTAGACGGCGACGCCGGTCCGCAGGCCGGACCCGGTACTGGCCGCCCGGTCGGCCCCGGCGCCCAGGCGTACCGAGGCGTTGGTGGTCACGTTGGTGCTGCCGTCGGCGGGCCGGGTGAGATCGATCCGCTGCCCGGGCTCGGCGGCGGGCTCGGCGCTTGCGGACGCGAACCCGCCTGCCGGAGCGACGACGAGTGCGCCCACCAGCAGAAAGTGTCGGATGGACTTCATGATCGTCCTTTCGGCGGCACACGGAGCGGCCGACGAACCGCTGCAGGGTCGCGTGCCGTTGGCGGGTCGAGCCAAGCCCGCGGACGGTGACTTGTCAACGAAAACCCTCCGCGTGTTGACAAATAATCACCGATCGGGCACGCCCTCACCGGAACGGTCGGTGCCGTCGATCCGGGTGGCGGTTGTTCGACGCGGTGGTAGCCGCACCCGCGGCACCGATGCCGAAGGAGGCACCGCATGCGCAAGTTCAAGCTCCAGGTCCAGACCACCGTCGACGGCTACATGGCCGGTCCGAACGGTGAGATGGACTGGACGACGTTCCCGTGGACCGACGACATCAGCTCCTACGTCGACGCGCTGTCCGCACCGGTCGACTGCATCGTGTTGGGCCGCAAGCTCGCCGAAGGGTTCATCCCGGCATGGGCGTCCGGGCCGGAGGGCGAGACCCAGGAGTCCATCGACTGGATGAACAACACACCCAAGGTCGTGATCTCCAACTCGCTCACCGAGTCGCCGTGGGCGAACGCCGTCGTCGCCGGTGGTGACCTCGCCGAGACCGTGAACCGGCTCAAGGCCCGGCCCGGTGGGGACATGATCGCCTACGGAGGCGGCACGCTCGGGTCGGACCTGATCGCGAAGGGCCTGCTCGACGAGCTCCACCTGTTCGTCAACCCGACCGCGATCGGCGCCGGCATGCCGGTGTTCGCCGACCTCGGCACCCATCAGCGGCTTCGCCTCGTCGGTGCGCACCCGTTCGACTGCGGGATCACCGCGCTGCACTACGAACCGAAGCGCTCCTGAGCACCCGCGTCGCACGGCGCGGGAGGGGTCCCGGGCGTCCGGACCTAGCGTTCGGGTCATGACGGACAAACGGCCCGGGGCCCTCATCAACGCGGTCGTCGCGATCTTCCTGCAGGCGGCGCTCAACGCCTTCGCCGGCGTGCTGTTGCTCTGGGCCGCAGGCGAGGACGTCGAGCACGGCCGGGACCCGGGCAACCTCGTGTACCTGCTCGGCTACGTCTCGATCGTCATCGCGGTCGTCCTCGCGGTCTGCGGGGTGCTCCTGGTGCGCCGGGTCGAGTGGGCGCGGATCCCGGTCGCGGTCATCGAGGTCGTCGGCATCATCAGCGGGCTCCTCACCCTCGCCCAGGGGTCGCCGGCGGGCATCGCCAACATCGCGCTCGCGGTGCTCGTCCTCGTCAGCCTGTTCCGTGCCGACACCAGCCGGTGGCTGCGCCCTACGCCGTTCTGAGCAGCTCCCGCACGGCCGACCGGTCGACCTTTCCCGGACCCCGCTGCGGAAGCGCGTCCGCGAACCGCACCAGCTTCGGCACCGCCGGCCCACCCAGCGCGGCCCGCACGGCGTCGAGCAGGTCGGCCACCGCGGGCGCGGGCCCGGCCGGCACGATCGCGGCCGCCACCAGCTGCCCCCACTCCACCGACGGCAGGTCGACCACGCACGCTTCGGCCACCCCCGGCTGCGCGGTCAGCACCGCCTCGACCGCGCTCGGCGCCACCTTCACACCGCCGGTGTTGATCACGAAGTCCGCCCGGCCCAGGATCTCCAACGAGCCGTCGGGCCGCAGCGCACCGAGGTCGGTGGTCCGGAACCAACCGTCCACGAAGGACGCCGCGGTGGCGGCGGGCGCCAGCCGGTAGCCGCTCGCCAGCATCGGCCCGGACAGCTCGACGACCCCGGCCGAGAGCCGCACCCCGACGCCGTCGAGCGGGAACCCGTCGTACACGCAGCCGCCCGCGGTCTCCGACATCCCGTACGTCGTGACCACCCGCACGCCCGCCGCCCGCGCCCGCTCCAGCAGCGGCGCCGGGGTGGCCGCGCCGCCGAGCAGCACCGCGCCGAACGATCGCAGCGCCTCGAGGTCCGTGGCCAGCAGCCGGGACAGCTGGGTCGGCACCAGCGACGTGTACCGCCGCCCGCTCCCGAGCTGGTCGGCGGCGTCGGCAAACGCTTGCGCGCCCAGGACGACGGGCTCGGCGCCCGCCAGCAGCGACCGGGCGATCACCTGGACGCCCGCGACGTGCTGCGCCGGCAGCGGGAGCAGCCACCGCCCCGGCCCGCCGAGCCGCGCATGGGTCGCCGCCGCGGAGGCCCGCAGCGCGGCCGCGGACAGCAGCACGCCCTTGGCCTCCCCGGTGGACCCCGAGGTCGCGACGATCACCGCGGTCCCCGGCTCGACGGGCCGGTCCGGCGCCATCCGCTCCCGCAGCTCCGCGAACCGCGGATCCGCCGCCGACAGGGGCAGCACGGCGGGCCCGATCCCGTCGAGCACCGAACGCAGCGCATCGACGAGCGAGCCGACACCCGACGGTCCATCAAGCACGATCACCCGCACGCCGTCGATTGTCGTACGCCGGCTCGGCAGCCGCCCGAAACCGTCGGACTGCTCACCTACAGTCATGGGCATGACCTGGCTCCCACCGCTCGACCAGGGCCTGCGTGACCAGTACTTACGCAGGCTCGGCCTCCCCGAGCCACCGCCACCCAGCGCAGCGGCGCTGCACGCGGTGCACCGGGCGCAGGTCGAGCGCATCCCGTACGAGTCGGTCTGGATCTGGCTCGGTGAGCGGCGCACCATCGCGCCGCTCGACTCCGTGCGGCACGTCACCACCGGTCGGGGCGGCTACTGTTACCACCTCAACGGCGCGCTGGCCACGCTGCTCGGCTGGCTCGGCTTCGACGTGCGCCGCCATGTCGGCGGTGTGCAGGGCGCGCCCGACAGCGAGGTCGGCGCCACCGCCAACCACCTGGCGCTCACGGTCAACGGCCTGCCCACCGACACCAACCCGGGCGGCCGCTGGTTCATCGACGCCGGGCTGGGCGACGGGCCACACGAGCCGATGCCACTCCTGGAAGGTGAGCACCGCCAGGGCCCGTTCACCTACGCGCTCGCGCCGAGCGCGGCCGTTCCCGGTGGCTGGCGCTTCCACGCCGACCCGCGGATGTCCTTGGTGGGCATGGACTTCGCCGCCGGGGAAGCCGAACAGCATGCCTTCGAGGCCAAGCACCGGTTCCTGCAGTCGCACCCAGACTCGGGCTTCGTGCGGGTCCTCACGGCCTTCCGTCGCGACGCCGGCGGAGTCGACGCCTTACGTGGCCGGGTACAGCGACGACTGGACGGAAAGGGCGACACCCGTACGGACCTGACAACCAAACACGACTGGTACGCCGCCCTCGCCGACGTCTTCGACCTGACGCTGTCCGATGTGGACGACGAACGCCGGGAACACCTGTGGCGCAAGGTCAACACCGGGCACGAGGCGTGGCTGGCCGCCGCTCAGTAGTAGTGCGGGAACGGTGACCAGTCGGGGTCGCGCTTCTCCAGGAACGCGTCGCGCCCTTCCACGGCCTCGTCGGTCATGTACGCCAGCCTGGTCGTCTCGCCGGCGAACAGCTGCTGGCCGACCAGGCCGTCGTCGATCAGGTTGAACGCGTACTTCAGCATGCGCCGCGCCGTGGGCGACTTGCCGTTGATCTCCGTCGCCCACTCGAGCGCGGTCGGCTCCAGCGAGGCGTGCGGCACCACGGCGTTCACGGCGCCCATCCGGTGCATGTCCTCCGCCGAGTACGTCCGGCCCAGGAAGAACACCTCGCGGGCGAGCTTCTGCCCGATCTGCCGCGCGAGGTAGGCCGACCCGTACCCGCCGTCGAAGCTGCCCACGTCCGCGTCCGTCTGCTTGAACCGGGCGTGCTCGGCGCTGGCCAAGGTCAGGTCGCACGTCACGTGCAGGCTGTGCCCGCCGCCGGCCGCCCACCCCGGCACGACCGCGATCACGACCTTCGGCATGAACCGGATGAGTCTTTGGCACTCCAGGATGTGCAGCCGCCCGGCGCGGGCCGGGTCCACCGAGGCGGCGGTCTCGCCGGCCGCGTACTGGTACCCCGTCCGTCCCCGGATCCGCTGGTCGCCACCCGAGCAGAACGCCCAGCCCCCGTCCCGGGGGGACGGACCGTTCCCCGTCAGCAACACGCACCCCACATCGGGTGACATGCGGGCATGGTCCAGGGCCCGGTAGAGCTCGTCGACCGTGTGCGGCCGGAAGGCGTTGCGGACCTCCGGCCGGTCGAACGCGATCCGCACCGCCCCGGTCTCGACGGCCCGGTGGTAGGTGATGTCGGTGAGGTCGAAACCCTCGACGGCACGCCACGCGCCGGGGTCGAACAGCTCGGAGACGGTCGGCTCAGCCACGCCGCGAGCATATGGGCACAGCGAATCGCGAGCTCCCGGGCCGCCGTGCCAAGCTGGGCCTCATGCGGGATGTCGAGACGTTGGTGGAGGAGCTCGCCGAGCGTGACGACGCCGGGCTCGTGGTGGCCGCGTGCTGGTACGACGTGTCCAACGACCGCCCCAACTACCTCATGTCGCAGCTCGACGTGCAGAACTTCCTCTGGCTCACGCTCCCGCAGCTCCTCCGCGAACCCCCGGCGGACGTGCGCCCGATGCCCGACTGGCGCGACGTCGTCAAGCGGGCCGCCTGGTTCTTCGACCAGCTCGACCAGCCCCGCTACGCCGACATCTGCCGCAGCGAGCGCACGGCGAAGATCATCGAAGCGGCCGGCGACGAGATGGGCTGCTTCGAGCTCTACGCCCACGCCACGCTCGAGTCCGGTCTCATGCCGCCCGCCGACATGCGGGTCGCCTGGACCGACGAACCGGGCCCGCGCGAGACGGCCCTGTTCGACGCGATCACCCGGGCCCTCGAGCGCGCCATCGTCGCCGGTGACCTCGACCCCGCCGACGACCAGCGCCGGCTCGGCGTCGCCGTCGACGTGCTCGACCAGTCGCCGGACGGCCACCACGACACCCTGGGCAACCTGCTCCTGACCGAGCGGATGGAGCTGTGGCGCGACCACTGCGGCAGCCAGACCATGCGTGAGCTGCTGGTTCGCACCGCACCCGACTTCGCCGGGCCGTCCGGTCTCGACGCGGACCTCCTGATGCCGGCCGTCCGCCCGCTCGCCCGCGTGGTCGGCGAGCCCGGTGCCGGCCCGGGTGAGGTGCGCAGGATCGCCGAGAAGTTCGGCCTGCTCGAGACCGTCGACGGGGAGCTGCGGCGCACCGACGACGGCGACCGCGCCATCGCGCATCCGGTGATGACCTTCGAGGCCATGTGCAACGGCCTGCTCGACAGCCCGGACCGGATCGCCCGCCAGGCCGTCGCGCCGCTGTTCGCGATGCTGCTGCTCGCCGACGAGATCGACCTCGACATGATGGTCGAGCGGATCGGCATGGTGCTCTACGAGATGGGCTGGCGCGGCGACGCCCACGACGAGCCGATGCCCACCGACACCGTGCGCGACACCGTCCTCGACCTGCTGCAGGACCTGCAGACCGTCGGCGCCACCGAGAACGGTGAGCGGCTCACCGCGTTCGGCCGCGAGCTCATCCACGGGGCGATCCGCATGCACGCGATGCAAGGGGGCAGCGTGGAGTGAACCCGTCCACCGCGCAGGCGAGCGTGATCGTCGACGAGCTGGTCCGCAACGACGTCCCGCACGTCGTCCTCACCCCGGGCTCGCGCAACGCGGCGCTGGCCATGGCCCTGCACGCCGCCGCCGAGGCCGGCCGGCTCACCCTGCATGTCCGGATCGACGAGCGCGCGGCGGCGTTCCTCGCACTCGGCCTCGCGCGAGGCAGCGGCCGCCCGGTCGCGGTCGTCTGCACGTCGGGCACGGCGGCCGCCAACCTGCATCCGGCGGTGCTCGAGGCGCACCACTCGGGCGTCGGCCTGCTGACGATCACCGCCGACCGGCCGCCGGAGCTGCACGGCACGGGCGCCAACCAGACCATCGACCAGCGCGGGCTGTTCGGCTCGGCGGCGGTCGCGGTCGAGTTCCCGGTCGCGGAGCGGCGCGAGGGCCAGAACCAGGTGTGGCGCGGCCTTGTCTGCCGGGCCGTCGCACAGGCCGAGCACGGCCGGCCGGTGCAGGTGAACGTGCCGTTCCGGGAGCCGCTGGTCCCGACGTTCGAGCCGCGCTGGCCGGAGTCGCTCGACGGCCGCCCCGGCGGTCTGCGCTGGACGACGTCCGCGGCGCCGGTGTCGATGGCCGGCAGCCGCGTGGACTTCCGGCTGCCGGCGCGCACCCTGATGGTCGTCGGCAGCGGCCGGTCCGACCGGGCCATGGCGGCGGCCACGGTCGCGGCGACCGCGGGTTGGCCCGCGGTCGCCGAGCCGTCCGGGCTCGCGGCGGCGTTGTCGGGCGGCGCGGCCGTGTTGCGCTGCGGGGCGTTGCTGCTGTCACTGGGCGAGCTGCCCCCGCCGCTGCGCCCGGACGCGGTGGTGGTGGTCGGCCGGCCGACCCTGTCCCGCGGCGTCCGGGGCCTGATGGGCCGGGTGCCGGTGTACGGCATCGGCGACCATCCACAGTGGACCGACCCGCAGTACGTGGCGACACACGTCCGCGGCTGGCTCGACCTCGACGACATGTCCCAAGTGGACGGAGTGGACGCCGAGTGGCTGCCGGCCTGGCGGCACGCCGACTCGGGCGCCACCACGGCGGTCGACAAGCTCCTGAGCGAGGAACCCTGGCCGACGGGCCTGCAGCTGGCCGTGGAGCTGGTGAGCGCGTTGCCCTCCGGCGCGACCCTGTTCCTCGGCTCGTCCAACCCGGTCCGCGACGTCGACCTGGTCGCCGAACCCCGCGCGGACCTCCGCGTGTACGCGAACCGAGGCGTGGCCGGCATCGACGGCAACGTCTCGACGGCGGCGGGCGTGGCGCTGGCGGAGGGCGGCCCGGCCTACGCGCTGATCGGCGACCTGACCTTGCTGCACGACCTGAACGGCCTGCTGATCGGCCCTCCGGAACAACGCCCGAACCTCACCGTGGTCGTCCACAACGACGACGGCGGCGGCATCTTCACCCTGCTGGAACAGGGCGCCGCCGAGTACCAGCGAAGCTTCGAGCGGGTGTTCGGCACCCCGCACGGCGCCGACCTGTCCGCCCTGTGCGCGGGCTACGGGGTCCCGCACGCCCTGGCCACCACCCGCGACGAGCTCCGCGCCGCGCTACGCCCGGCCCCGGGCCTGCGCGTGGTGGAGATCCGCTCGAACCGAGCCCTGCTGCGCGACTTGCACGCGCGGTTGCGAGCCGCGGTGAGCGAGGCCGCCCTGCGCTGACAGCGGCGCTGGTACGTCGCTACTCGAAGCGGACCTGGTCCACGAGGCTTGCCCAGTCGACGCGTCCTCCGGGCGGCTGGCGACCGATCCGATCAGTCTGTTGGGCCAACTTCGCGACCGCGGCCAGGCGCGTTCTCGGGTCGGTGGTGAGGTCCTCCAGCAGCAGCGCGTCCGCCCGGGTGAACTTGACCTGGGTCACCGACTTCGAGTCAGTCGTCAGCATCGTCCATTCGCATGCTGCGGCCGCGTGGTTCAGCTCTTGCCGGCGGAAGATCGTGCGGGCCTTGTCGAGATCCGCCAATGCGTCACTCTTGGCGCGGCGCGAGACAAGCGTGACGTGCGCACGCGCGACGTAGGCGCGCGCGAGGATCTCCGAGTAGTGCTCGCCGGGCTCGGCGATCATGGACTCGATCGTGTTGCCGAGCAACCGCCGCCCGTCGGCGTAGCGTCGGTTCGCCGCCGCGACCTCGGCTCTGAGGATCGCCAGGTCGCGGCGATCCTTCCGCTGGCTGGGGGTCAGCACCTCGCCGGCTTGTCGGGTCAGCTCCTCCGCGTAGCCGAGCGCGTCGTCGTCGTTGAGCATCCGGTACCGGGTCAGCTGGGTTCGCGCGCTGAGGCTGAGGCACGCGCCGACCTCGCTTCGACGGACCCGCCTGCCGTCGATCGCTGAGAACAAGGCGGTCGCCTCGGTGAGCGACTGAAGGCTGGCGCTCAGGTGGTGGTCGCACTCCAACCCTCGCGAGTCCTCCGCGAGCAGTCGCTGGATTCGGCCGACACTCTGCTTGCCGAACGCCGCCATGCGCCGGTCGTCGTATTGCTCGGCGATCCGAATGCCCCGCCGTGCCTCGTCGAGCGCCTCCTGAAGGAAGTGGTCCCGCTGTAGGTACCAGGCCGTCCCGCAGATCAGCACCCGCGACTCGAGACGGTGCTCCCAGTGAAGCAGGGGAGTCGTGGACCGCAGCACGCGAATGCATCCGGCCGTGAGGGTTCGCATGAGACTTACCTGCCCCTGGTCCTTGATGACCTCCGCGAGCAGACCGAAGGCGTGCACGAGGTCGGTGGACAGGTCGGGATCCTCCGCCAACCGCAAGCACTCGCCGACAAGCTCGATCGCCTTTTCGGCCGGGAGGTCGTCCTCCAGGTTGTACACCACCTGACGGAACAAGCGTCGGCTGCTGGTCGGCGGAACCTGCTCCGTGGTGCTCATCGCGCCGTGACCTCCCGGATCCTCCAACTTGGCGATGCGTGCGGCGAGTTGGTCTGTGCCGACGCCGGTCTCCGGATCGACGCGGCTGATGTCCAGAGCGCGCAGGGTGGCCGGGGCCATTTCAACGTGGAACGTAGTCGGCGCGACGGGAATGACCGGGCAGCCGGACCGACCCTCGTGGTCGTAGATCCGCTGCCGGACGGCGCGCAGCTCGTATCGAACGCCTTTACGCGGCGAGATGTCCTCAGCCGCCACGTCCTCGAATGCGTGCAGGTATCCAGGGGAAAGCAGGCACAGCACGACTCGGCGCGCGATCTGGTCGTCCATCCAGGCCGGCAGTGAGGAGGGGTTCTGCAGCGGCAACTCGTGGTCGGAAATGACGTCACAACCACGGTCGCGCAGTTCTCGGAGAAGAACAGCGGCCATGCGTCGGCCCTCGGGATCGTGGGCGTAGCTGATCAGCACCCCGCTGGGCCGCCGCTGGGTGACCGCGTCAACCGGCGAAATGGCGGGCGTGTTCTTTCCGTCCACGCTGTCTGCTCCTCCCTCGCGGCTCGGTCGTACCGGGCTTGGTTCACTCGAAGGTGAGCCGGATGGAGGCAGCTACGACGCGGTTTGAGTCGTAGACTTGCTACCCGGTAGCGAATCCTTGTCTCATTGAGCGTGGGTCTGGGTGCGCTGTCATCGGGCGGGCTCTGTTGCAGCAGGGTCCGCCCGAGTCATGTGGTCATTCTTTGTCGATCTCCCTCAGCCGATCGTCGAGCACCCGCCGAGTTTCACTGGCCGGCAACGCGATCTTCTCCAGTTCGAAGAAGATCTGGACGAATTCCATGGTCTCGTCAGATGTCTCCTGAATCAGCTGATCCTTGTAGGGCTGCTCCAGCAGGAGGGCGTAGTCTTCCGGTTCCTCCGATAGCTCGAAGATCTCGAACGAGCTCTTCATGCCCTTGTGTATGCCGGCCGAGTACGGCAGGATCTGAATTGAAACTCGCGGATGTTCGGCGGTTTCCTTGAGCTTCTCGAGTTGTTCGCGCATGGTGGCGTTGTCGCCGATTTGTCGATACAGCGTGGATTCGTCGAGGATGAAGGACAGGTCCGGCCCGCTCTCGGCGGTGATGAGTTCCTGCCGGCGGGCGCGGATCTCGGCCCAGCGACGTGCCTCTTCGTCCGTGACGCCGCCGAGAGCGGTGAGTACGGCGATGTATTGGGGGCTCTGCAGCAGTCCCGGAACCAGCAGGCTCTGGAACTGCTTGATCCGGACGGCCGACGCCTCGAGACCCAAGAAGGCGATGAAGGGTGGAGGTGCGAAGTGCCGGTGCTCCTGCCACCAGGCCGACTGTTTGCTCGCGCGCGCCATCTGCACCAGGCGCTCGACCTCGCCGCTGTCGGTCACCTCGTAATGCAGCAGCAGAGCCTTGAGATCTGTGATGGAGATCCCCACTGAGCCGTTCTCGATGCGAATGATCTTCGATGTGGACCATTCCAAGGCATCCGCGACGTCCCGTTGGGTCAGCTTCCGCGTGTCACGGGCCTGGCGGAGAGCCTGCCTGAGGTGACGGTGCTCGCTGAGTGGGGTCGTGCTCCTCGAAGTCATGGAACCTCCTCCCCAGGCGCCGCTAGTAGACAACCATGGGGCAATCTGCAACATGGCGCTATGGTAGACGACTCTCTGGGACTAGTCAGTACGCTACTGAGATTTCTGCCGGCGCCATGATGGCGTCTTGGCAGCACGCATCATGTCATGACGTGCTTGCTCGCCCGTGTACCCACCTGAGCGTGTGTCGGCGCTGTTGGCGCGGGACACTGGAGGCTTCGACCGAAGCCAGATCAGCCAGCCAAGCGAACCCAGCTGATCAGGTGAACCAGGGCTATCGGGGCGAGGGACAACCTCGGGCCTGAACGGTCTCGTGAACAACGCAGGAAAACCCTCGAGTTGGTCCTTGCGAGCTCTGTGCAGGCGGAGGTGCCGCCGGTGCTCGCGGAACTCTTGATCCAAGTCAAACCGGTGGCGTCGATCTCAACCACATGCGCCTTCCGTTGGCCGGCCACATTCACCCCGATCGCCGTGGTCACGAGACCATGTCGTTGCCTGCCGGCACTCCCGAAGATTGTCGGGAGGGCAACGGTGTCGCCTTTGGGCATAGCTCACTTCGAGCGTAAGTTCCCGAAGTTGACCGCAGCAACCGCCGACAGGACGAGATTGCTCGAAAACCAGGATTCAATGGCAGGACGATCATGTCGGCAGGGTGTCCGACGAGATCCTTGATGATCATTCGGCTCCCGTCCGACGAAAGTACCCGTCCGGCCGATGTCGGGAATGGGCGCGGAGGAGTGAGGATGGGTGGTCGGAGGTTGAATACGCCTCGGCCTTCGAGAAGTCGATCGCAGTATCCCCGAACTACGGCCACCTTGATGAGCGAGCAACCTCGTAACGTCGTCCGGCTCGAAACCGCCGGCACGGTGGTTCAGGCGAGAACGGTGAAGGGGGGCGTGCATCTGCATCCGCACGCCGGTCGAGTCACCGACATTCCGCGGCAGCTGCCGCTGGCGCCGCACTGGTTGGTCGCCCGTGACCAGGAGCTGAACAGCCTGACCGCCGCGCTCGACAAAGGCTTGGCCGAACGTCGGCTCGCGGTGATGACGGTCGAAGGTGTGGGCGGCGTCGGCAAAACCGCGTTGGTCCTGTTCTGGGCGCAACGCAATCTGGCGCGATTCCCCGACGGTCAGTTGTTCGTCGACCTGAGGGGGTTCGATGTGAGCGGTGTTCCGGCATCCGCCTCGGCTGTGTTGAGCGGCTTTCTGGTCTCACTCGGAGTGGAGCCGGCCGCTATTCCTGCCGACCAGGACGCGGCCGCGGCCCTCTATCGGAGTCTGCTGTCGGACAAGCAGATGCTCGTCATTCTCGACAACGCGCTCGACGGCGCTCATGTACTGCCGCTGCTGCCGGGTGACTCGTCGTGTGCGGTCGTCGTCACCAGCCGGCGTCATCTGGCTGGTCTGCGGATGCGTGGTGCGTCGCGGATAAGGCTGGACTCCCTGCCCAGTGCCGACGCACAAGCGTTCCTCGCGCGGCGGATCGGCGATTTCGTCGATGCCGAGCCGGCTGCGGTGGACACGTTGCTTCGCTGCTGTGCCGGACTGCCATTGGCCCTCGCGATCGTCGCGGCCCGCACGTCGGATCATCCCGAATTCCCGTTGGCCGTGCTTGCCAGTGAGCTCGAGGAGGAGTCGGTCGGCTTGAGCGCATTCGACGCGGGAGACGGAACTTCCGATCTACGTGCGGTGCTCTCCTGGTCGTCGGCCGCTTTGGACGACGACGAGGCGAGGACGTTTCGGATGCTCGGCGCCGCGGGGCTCCCGGAGATCGGGTGCGAGGCCGCGGCCAGTCTCATGGCGCGGCCGGCGACGACTGCGACGCAGGTGCTTCGTGCACTCGAGGCGAAGTACCTGGTTCGCCAGCACACGCCGGGACGGTTTCGGATGCACGAGCTCGTCCGGCGCCACGCGGCGGAGCTGTCGAGCTCGGCGGACACGACTCATGCCCGGTCGGCCGCGCTACGTCGTCTGGGCGACTTCTACCTGCACACCGCTCGCGCTGCGGACGAGTTGCTCTATCCGCATCGGACCCCGGTGCCGGCACCTGACTTGGCAGCCGGGTGCGGCCCGGTCAGCCCGGTGGACGACACGGCGGCGCTCGAGTGGTTCGTGCGGGAGCATCAGCAGATCCTCGCCGTGCAGCGGACAGCGATGCGGTGGGGCTGGTCCGAGCACGTGTGGCAGTTGTCCCGGGCGCTCGACACCTACCACTACCGCCGCAGCCTTCTGCGCGAGAACGTCGACTCCTCTCGCCTGGGTGCCAGCGCGGCCGACCTGATGGGCGACGAGACGGTGCGGGCGCTTGCCCATCGCCAGCTCGGCCGCGCATACACCAGGTCGGGCCAACTCGCCGACGCCGAGGCGTCGCTGTGGCTGGCGCTGACCTTGACGAGGCGGGCAGGGGACACCGTCGGGGAGGCGCACACGCTGCACGACCTCGCCAGGACCTGCTCGTTGAGCGGCCGAACCGAGCAGGCCTTGATCCATTCGACGTCCGCGATGACGTTGTACCGCGCGGCCGGAAACTCCGTGGGTGAGGCCCATGCGCTCAACGCCCAGGGCCGGCAGCACGCCGTTCTCGGGAGTCACGAGCGTGCGCGCCGGTGCTGCCAGTCGGCGCTCTCCTTGCACGAGGCCAGCGGCAACACCAGTGGCCAGCTGGCCACTCTCGAGACGCTTGGCTTCATTGCCAGGGAGACAGAGCGGCATGCCGAGGCATTGGATTACTACTCCCGCGGACTCGCGCTGTGCCATCGGCTGCGGAACCAGTTCGTCGAGGCGAAGCTCGTGGAGCATGTCGCCGGTGCGCGTATCGCCCAGGACATGCTGCCGGAGGCTCTGGGTGCGCTAAGACGCGCGTACGACCTGTACGCGGGCCAGCGCCGCGTGGTGGAGGCGGAGAGAGTTCGCCTCAAGACCAGCAGCATCGAGCGTGCGCTGCGAGATGCTGGCCCGTAAGCCGTCCCCGTCCAGGAATGAACGAGACCGGGCCTCCCACGCCGTTGTGGGAGGCCCGGTTCGTCAGCGCCGGTCGGCTACTTCGTGCCGATCCGGATCTTCATCGAGGTGCCACTCTCCGACTGCACCCGGATCGTCGTCCCGGTGGCCGGGAGCGTCACGCCCGCGTTGGGCTGCTCGGCGTACCAGTAGGTCCTGGTGTCGTCGAACAGCGGCACGGCGTCCTGGCCACGGACGTAGCTCGGCTTGCCGTTGACGTGCAGCATGAACGACGCCGCCTTGTGCCGCGAGAACGGCACGTCGTAGCCGGCGATCCGCTCCCGCCACGGCTGGCCCTCCAGGTTGTAGATCGGCGCGGGGTGCGCGTCGACCGGGAGGATCAGGCCCTCGCCCGGGTGCTGGCTGGTGTTGTTGTCCGGCTGGGCGGTGTCCCAGTACCAGACGCCGAGGCCGGTCTCGTACGGGAAGTGCTCCGCCCAGTCCGGCCGGGCCGGGTCACCGAAGTTGTACGGGCCCGTGCGCATGTACTGGTCGTAGGACTCGTACGTGCGGTTCGACGCGAGGTAGAAGTTGTCGAACGGCAGGATCTCGGACTGCTCGGCGATCCGGAACCCGGACACCGTCCAGCCGTTGTCGCCGTCCTCGGCGCCGTCGGTGAACACCGGCTGGCCGTCGACGTTGACCGAGACCTCGTCGGCGAAGAAGCCGGGCAGGGCCAGGCCGCCGTCGGTCTTGTAGCGGAAGCGCACCTGCACCTCACCGCCGACGACCGAGTCCAGCGGGACGTTCATGTCCAGCCACTCGTCGTCCGACGTGGTGGAGATCGCCGGGTCGCCATTGGAGTCCTGCTGGAACGGCTGCCCGCCGACGGTCCCGTCGAGCGAGGTCCACGTGGCCCCGCCGTCCGTCGAGGCCTGGGTGTAGAGGTAGTCGAAGTCCTCCTCGATGTCGAAGCGCGCCTTGAGGGTCAGCGACGCCGAGGTGGCCCCGGTCAGGTCGACCGTGCGGGTCAGCGTGTTGTCGAGGTCGTCCCCACTGGTGGACCACCACTGGTGCTCGCCGGCGAACGGCGCGCCGTAGTCGAACGTGACCTCCTTGTCCGGCAACACGACCACGACACCCTGCGGCTTGGCCGAGTTGTACTCGTGCGGGCCGAGGTTCAGCGTCTTGGTCTGGCCGGCGACCACCGTCTCGTAGTCGAGCCAGCCGAGCTGGAGCTTCGACCACGGGTCCATGTCGTTGACCCGGAAGCCGATCGGCTCGCCCGGCCCGGAGACCCGCTGCTGGGCCATCAGCGACCACCAGTTGAGGTTGTTCTGCCCGCCACCGGAGGTGTCGTACAGGTCCGGCAGACCGAGGTCGTGGCCGTACTCGTGGGCGAACACGCCGACGCCGCCGTTCTCCGGCTGCATGGTGTAGTCGCCGACCCATAGGCCGGAGTCGCCGACCTCGGTGCCGCCCTGCAGGTTGTCGCCCGGGCCGGTGCTGGTGTTGCTGAACGCGAACGCGCGGTGGCTCCATGCCGCGTCCTCGCCGTAGATCGGGTCACCGTCGGCCTGGTCGCCACCCGCGTGCACGATCTGGAAGTGGTCGAGATAACCGTCCGGCTCGTCGAAGTTCCCGTCACCGTCGAAGTCGTTGCGGTCCCAGACGTCGTAGGTGGCCAGCTCGGCCTTCACCTGCTCCGGCGTCTTGCCGGCCGCGACCTGGTCGTCGTACCACTGGTTGACGCCGTCCTGCACCAGGTTGAACGCGTTGCTGCAGACGTTGCCGCCGCAGGGGAAGCCGTTCGACCGGCCGTAGCGGGCCTCGTTGTACCTGACCTTCACCCAGTCGCTGACCGTGCCCTCGACGGAGTACCGGCCCGACGACTGCTTCTCGTAGTAGTTCGCGAGCGAGTCGACGTCCGGGTTGTCCGAGAAGTACAGGTCCTGGTAGTGCTGCCGGCTGTAGTCCTCCTGCCAGATCGTGGAGTTGTCGTTCCCGCGGTCGGGCTCCGGGATCTGGTTGTGCAGCGGACCGTCGAAGGTCACCGGGCCCGGGGTGTTCGGGTCGGTGTCCTGGTCCGGGTAGTCCGGGTGCCGCTCGTTGCCGAACTCCGCCAGCACCACGAAGATCTTGTCGGTGTCCGCACGGGACAGCTCGACGTACTGGTCGACCTGTCCGCCCTTTTTGCCCTGCTTGTTCGTCGCGGCCTTCTTGCCCATTTTGACGACCGTGCTGGAGCCGCGCTTCTCCGTCGTGCGCTCGCCGGACAGCACGTCCGCCAGGGCCTCCTGGCGCATGGCCCGGCGCTTCTCCTCGGCTGGGCTGGGCTGATCGTCGGTCCCGGCGACGGCGCCGACCTGGTCCTTCTGGTTGACCGGCGGCGCCGCCTGGGCCACCGATCCGAACGTGGTCAGCCCCGCCGCCACCATGGCGACGCTCGTAAGGCCGACAAGGATTCTCCGTTGCAACGCGTCCTCCATGGATCGCTCAAAAAGCGCGGGCCACCCGGCAGGCTGACCTCGACGCGTGCGAGATATTACGTAACGTGAATATGAATGGGGACCCGGCGAAAGGCCTAATCCGATTGGGCTAACCCGCGTGGGTTGGTCCAGTCGGCCGCCGGGCGGCGCCTGTCTGGTGGTGCGCCGACGTCTGCTCGGTGGCGCTTCGTGGCCGGCGGCTAGGCTCGCGACGTGGTACAGCAGGTGACCAACGCCCCGGCGGACCGGCGCCGGCTGATCCGCCGGATCGCCGCGCGGTCACTGCTCGCCCTGGGCGCGATCGTCACCTTCCTCGGCGTGGCGCTGGTGGTCGCCGCGTGGACCGAGGACATCGCGATCGACCGCGACATCGGCTTCGCGAACGCCGAGGTGGTCGCGGACTCCTTCACCCGGACCCTGGTGCGCTTCTACACGCCGGACGGGGCGGAGCACATTCCGCAGACCGGCGTCCTGTACCCGGCCGGGCTGAAGCAGGGCGACGTGGTCGAGGTCGAGTACCAGCTGGACAACCCCGAGCTGGTGCGGGTCGCCGGGCGGGGTGCGGTGATCACCCTGCTGCCGGTCGGGTCGACCGTGCTGGCCGTGTGGGCCGTGCTGGTGCCGTCGGTGTGGACGCTGCGCCGGGTCCGGCCGCCGCCGAGCCCCGCCGATCCCGCCGAGCCGACGCCCGTCGGCTGACTTTCGCGTGCGCGTGGACGCCTGTACGACTTTCGTCGGGTTTCTGTCTGTAGTGGGTGATTTACAGTCAGTTGCGTCGTACGAAAGTCGATCGGGGAGCTCTGATGTGATGAGCGTTACGAGAAAGGTCTCGTTCGCGGTCAAGGCCGTTGTCGGTGCCGCCGTGCTGATGGTCGCCGTTCCCGCGGTCGCGTGGGCGGATCCGCCGTCCGCGCTGCCGGCCAGCTTCGCCGAGGCGGACGGCAGGTGGCAGCCGGCGTTCGACTACGACGGGGACGGCTGCTACCCCACGCCCGCCATCGGCCCGGACGGGACGGTCAACCCGGGGCTGAAGAACTCCGGCGCCCTGAACGGGAACTGCCATGACCAGTCCGACCTGGACAACACCAACTCCTACTCCAGGGCCAAGTGCAACAACGACTGGTGCGCCTACCTCTACGACCTGTACTTCGAGAAGGACCAGGCCGTGCCCCTGGTCGACTGCTGCGGGCATCGGCACGACCTCGAGCACGTCGTCGTCTGGGTCAACCAGGACCAGGCGCAGTACGTGTCGGTCTCCGCGCACGGCGACTACTCGACCTACCCCCGGTCCCAGGTCGGCTGGGAGGGCACGCACGCCAAGGTCATCTACCACAAGGACGGCGCCAGCACGCACTGCTTCCGGCTGGCGGGCATGACCGAGCAACCGGAGAACCACTACGGCACCTGGCAGTACCCGGACCTGGTCAGCTGGGACAACTTCCCGCCCGGCATCAGGGACAGGCTGACCGGCGCCGACTTCGGCAGCGCCAGCCTGGCCATCAAGGACGGCGCCTTCGAGGACAACCTCGACAAGGCCAAGCCGGCCGGCATCCCGTTCAACCCGTACGGCTGAGCACGCCGGGTGCCCCGCCGTACGCGGTGGGGCACCCGGTTATGACACGTATCTGAAATTCGCGGGTTCACGTGTAACATCGGGACGTGGACCTGGAGCAGGAGTTCAATCGGATCGTCGGCGCCGAGCAGCGCATCGAGCCGCGGGACTGGATGCCCGACGGCTACCGCAAGACGCTCGTCCGGCAGATCGCGCAGCACGCGCACTCCGAGATCATCGGCATGCAGCCGGAGGCCAACTGGATCAGCCGCGCGCCCTCGTTGCGCCGCAAGGCGATCCTCCTGGCCAAGGTGCAGGACGAGGCCGGCCACGGCCTGTATCTCTACGCGGCCACCGAGACACTCGGCGCCGACCGCGAGGACCTCACGACGAAGCTGGTCGAGGGCCGGCAGAAGTACTCGAGCATCTTCAACTACCCCACCCTCACCTGGGCGGACATCGGCGCGATCGGCTGGCTCGTCGACGGCGCGGCCATCTGCAACCAGGTGCCGCTCTGCCGCACCTCCTACGGGCCCTACGCCCGCGCGATGATCCGCATCTGCAAGGAGGAGTCCTTCCACCAGCGCCAGGGCTACGAGCTCCTGATGACGATGATGCGGGGCACCGAGGCCCAGCGGCGCATGGTCCAGGACGCCGTCGACCGCTGGTGGTGGCCGTCGCTGATGATGTTCGGGCCGTCGGACGAGGAGTCGTCCAACACGGCGCAGTCGATGGCGTGGCGGATCAAGCGGCACACCAACGACGAGCTGCGGCAGAGGTTCGTGGACATGACCGTCCCGCAGGCCGACGCGCTCGGCGTCACGCTGCCCGATCCCGCGCTCGGGTGGAACGCCGAGCGCGAGCACCACGACTTCGGCGAGATCGACTGGGACGAGTTCTGGCAGGTCGTCCACGGGAACGGGCCGTGCAACAAGCAGCGGGTCGCGCACCGGCGCGCCGCCCACGAGGACGGCGCCTGGGTACGGGAGGCCGCCGCCGCGTACGCCGCCAAGCAGGCCGTCCGGGAGGACGTGGCGTGAGTGAAGCGAACCAGGGGCACGACATGAGTCAGCCACGGTCGGTCTGGCCGCTGTACGAGGTGTTCGTCCGCGGGAAGCGCGGGCTCAACCACGTGCACGTCGGGTCGCTGCACGCGCCGGACGACGAGATGGCGCTGCGCAACGCGCGCGACCTCTACACCCGGCGCAACGAGGGCGTGAGCATCTGGGTGGTGCCGGCGGCGGCGATCACCGCGTCGTCGCCGGACGAGAAGGACCCGTTCTTCGCGCCGAGCGGGGACAAGGTCTACCGGCACCCCACGTTCTACTCGATTCCCGAGGACGTGCCGCATCTATGACCGACTCGGGTGCGGGTGTCCCGCATGAACACAGTGACAACGCTTACGACGCCATCATCTCTGGCGAGAACGACGACCAGCACTGGGCGTTCGGCACGGGCTTCGACGACCCGCTGGCCGGCGTGGCCAGGGCTCTTCCGTCCGAAGTGGACCATGCGGATCTCGCGGCGTACTGCCTGATGCTCGCCGACGACGCGCTGATCATGTCCCAGCGGCTCACCGAGTGGTGCTCGCGCGCGCCCGAGCTGGAGGAGGACGTCGCGCTGGCCAACATCGCCCTGGACCTGCTCGGCCAGGCGCGGCTGCTGCTGTCCCGGGCCGGCGAGGTCGAGGACGCGGGCCGCGACGAGGACACCCTGGCATACCGGCGCGACGAGCACGAGTTCCGCAACGTGCGGCTGGTCGAGATCGACTGCGGGCCGGGCCCCGGCGGTGACTTCGCGACGACGATCGCGCGGCTGCTGGTGTTCTCCTCCTGGCGGCTGGCGGTGCTGACCCAGCTGGCGGCGTCGGTCGACCCGGTGCTGGCCGCGATCGCCGCCAAGGGGGTCAAGGAGCTGGCCTACCACCGCGACCACGCCGCGCAGTGGACGTTGCGCCTGGCGGGCGGCACGTCGCTCTCGCGGGACCGGATGATCGCGGGGCTGGAGAAGGTGTGGCCGCTGGTGCCGGAGCTGTTCGCCACCCATCCGGTCGAGC
The DNA here is from genome assembly GCF_009379765.1 of Actinophytocola sp. Classification (GTDB taxonomy): domain Bacteria; phylum Actinomycetota; class Actinomycetes; order Mycobacteriales; family Pseudonocardiaceae; genus Actinophytocola. Next base: position 27,770 of record NZ_WHTD01000107.1, read on the forward strand.
AGCGGCTGGCCGGCATCGCGGTGGACCCGGCGACCGTTCGGTCCGAAGTGGACGACGTGTTCGACACGGTGTTCGCGGCGGCCTCGCTCGACCGGCCGGACGCGGCGCCGATGTCGCCGGTGGCCGGGCGCGGCGGGCGGGACGGCGCGCACACCGAGGCGCTCGGGTACCTGCTCGCGGAGATGCAGCACCTCGCGCGGTCGCTGCCGGGGGCGACGTGGTGAGCGACCTTGCGAGCGAACCGAAGACACCGGGTACAGGCCCGCGAGTCAGCGAGCGGAGCGAGCCAGTGATCACGGGGCCGATGGCTTGTGAGCGGGCCGCCGGTGTCTGGACTGACGA
>NZ_WHTD01000178.1 GCF_009379765.1 Actinophytocola sp.
CGCCGCACCCGCCGCCCTCGCCAGCCGCACGGCGACCGGCGACACGTCCGTGCCCAGCGCCGGCACGCCGCGCTCCAGCAGCGCCGCGGTCAGCCGGCCCGGCCCGCAGCCGATGTCCAGCGTCGGGCCCGTGCATTTGCGCAGCAGCACCTCGTCGCCCGGCTCCGGCTCCGACCGCCACCGCTCGGTCGGCAGGGTGATCCGCTCGCCGGTCGCGAGCTCCAGCCAGCACCGCCGGCCCAGCAGCCCCGGCGCGAACTCGTCCGTCCCGATCATCGGACCGCCTCCGCGGGCCGGAGGTCCTCGACGGCGCGCGCGAACCGGGTCCCCGGCGCCACGGAGGCCACCCGCAGAGCGTCCGCCAACGTGTCCACATCGGACAGCGTGAGCAGCCGGCACACCCGCAGACCCCGACCGCGCAACGCGAACAGCGTCCTGGTGCCGGTGTCCGAACGGGACATCGGCACCGCACGCAGCGCCTCGGCGTCCGCCGGTACGCGCAGGCCGAGGCCCCACCAGCCGCCGTCCGCGGCCGGGCCGAGCACCGCGTCGGTGTCTTCGGCCAGCAGCCGCACCACCGCGCCGGTCAGCAGCGCCGGCCGCAGCTGCGGGGTGTCCATGCCGACCTGGAACACCGGCTCACCGGGGAACATCGACCCGGTGTCCAGGTGCGCGTTCCCGAGCCGCTCGGCGAAGTCGTTGCCACGCTGGGGAAACACGGTGCACGACGCGAGAACGTCGGCGAGCTCGCCGGACCGCTCGGCCGCGGCGAGCCGGCCGGTCAGCGCCACCACCGGGATCGTGTCGGGGGTGGCGAGCACGGCGTCCAGCGTGTCGAGCAGCGCCGCCGCGGCCAGCCGGGCGGCCCACCGGTCGCCGATCGCGCGGCCGAGCCGGGTCTTCGCGAGGCCGGCCACCGGCGCCTTGGCGACGACCAGCAGGCAGGCGGTCATCGCAGCACTCGCGCCATGTCACGCACGGCCCGCACGGTGCCGCGGACCGAGCCGGACACCTTCGACCTCGTCCCGAGCGCCCGCGGCCCGTACGCGACGTCGAGCTCGACGACCCGCCAGCGCGCATCGGCGGCGCGGAGCAGGAGCTCGAGCGGGTAGCCGAAGGCCCGGTCGCGGACGTCGAGGTTCAGCAGGTCGCGCCGGCGCACCGCGCGGGCCGGCGCGATGTCGGACACCGGCAGCCCGCGGCGGCGCAGCAGCGCCGCGAGCACGTGGTTGCCGGCCCGCGCGTGCCACGGCCAGACGCCGCGGCTCACCGGCACCCGGCGGCCGACCGCGAGGTGGGCGCCACCGGACACGGCGGTGACGAGCGGGACCAGCTCGGCCGGGTCGAGCGAGCCGTCTGCGTCGAGGAAGCACACGACGTCCGTCCGGGCGTGCTCGAGTCCGGTGTGGACGGCCGCGCCGTAGCCCTTGCGCGGCTCGTGCACGACTCTGGCGCCGTGCGCGGCGGCGACCTCGGGGGAGCCGTCGGTCGATCCGTTGTCCACCACGATCGCGCGGTAGCCGGGGGGCAGTGCGGCCAGCACACCGGGCAGGGCGGCGGCTTCGTCCAGGCAGGGCAGGACGACGTCAACAGGGTCCATGCCGATGACGTTAAGTCCATCCCGGACGGCACAAAAGCCTTGTGCCGCTTACCAAAGTATGACGTCGTCGAAGTTATTACGGAGTTCTGACGGTTCCCTTCTCCGCCGCGCCGGTGCGGGTGGCGGGGCCTACGGTCCCACCGTGTCCACCGTCATCACGCGCCCGGACGAGGCGCCGCCCGAGCGTGCGACCGGCATCCCCGCCGACATCGTCGCCGGGATCGCCGGCCTGCTGCTGGTGCTCGTCGCGCTCGTCGTCGGCATGCTCACCGGCGCGCGGCTCTACGGCAGCGCCCAGTTCCCCAACGCCTCGCCCGGGTTCGGCGAGTACCCGATCCTCGGGCACCTGTCGCCGCACGTCGGACCGGGCACCGTGCTGGCGGTGGTGGTGGCGATGGCCGCGGTGGCGTGGGGGCCGGCGCTGGCCGAGCGGTTGCGCTGGCGGACCGCGCTGCTCGGCGCGTACCTGCTGTCGGTGTCGTGGATCCTCGCACTGGCCCTTGTGGACGGTTGGTACGTCGGCGTGGTGCGCCGGCTCGCGACCCGCGACGAGTACCTGCACGAGGTGCCGGGGATCACCGACATCCCGACGATGCTGCACACGTTCTCCGACCGGATCCTCTCCCTGCGGCCCGACTCCTGGACCACGCACGTGTCCGGCCACCCGCCGGGCGCGACGCTGGTGTTCGTGTGGCTCGACCGCATCGGGCTGTCCGGACCGACCGCCGCGGCGCTGGTGTGCGTGCTGGTGGCCGGCCTGGTCGCGGTGGCGGTGCCGGTGACCGTGGCCGCGTTGGGCCGCCGCGACCTGGCCCGCGCGGCGCTCCCGTTCGTCGCGCTTCTTCCCGGGGCGGTGTGGTTGGGAGTGTCGGCGGACGCGATGTTCGCGGGCGTCGTGGCGGTCGGCGTGGCGGTGCTCGCCGTCGGCTGCGTGCGGCTGACCGACGGCCGATCCGCGGGCGGCGTGCTGTGCGCGGCGGCCGGTCTGGTGCTCGGGTTCGGGATCTTCCTGTCCTACGGGCTGTTGCTGATGGCGCCGGTCGCGCTCGCCGTGGTGCTGGTGAGCCGGTGCTGGCGGGCGCTGCTCTACGCGGTGCCGGCGGCGCTGGCGGTGGCGGGGGTGTTCGCGCTGGCCGGGTTCTGGTGGCTGGACGGGTACCACCTGGTCGTCGAGCGGTACTACGAGGGGATAGCCGCGCACCGGCCGTACTGGTATTGGGTGTGGGCGAACCTGGCGTGCCTCGCGGTCGCGGTCGGTCCGGCAGCGGTGGCCGGGCTGCGCCGAACTGCGCCGCGGTTCCTGGACGGCCTGCCGGGGCGCGCGCCGCTGACCCCGGTGGTCGCGCTGGTGCGGGGCGCGGCGCTCGCGGTGCTCACCGCGGACCTGTCGGGACTGTCGAAGGCGGAGACCGAGCGTATTTGGCTACCGTTCGCGGTGTGGCTGGTGCTGGCCGCGGCGGCGCTGCCGGGAGCGTCACGGCGGTGGTGGCTGGTCGCGCAGGCCGGGACCGCCCTGGTGGTCAACCATGTGTTGCTGACGAGCTGGTGATCGAGATGAACGTGGCGCCGTCGCGGGTGCTGGTGGTCGACGACGACCTGACGGTCCGGGACGTGGTGCGCCGGTACCTCGAGCTGGCCGGGCACCAGGTCGCGCTGGCCGACAACGGCGAGGACGCCCTCGCGTGGATCGCGCGGCACGAGCCGGACCTCGTGGTGCTGGACCTGATGCTGCCGGGCATCGACGGGCTCGAGGTGTGCCGCAGGCTGCGTCGGACGAGCGCGGTGCCGGTGGTGATGCTGACCGCGCTCGGCGAGGAGGAGAACCGGATCGCCGGTCTGCAGCTGGGCGCGGACGACTACGTGACGAAGCCGTTCAGCCCGCGCGAGCTGGCGCTGCGCGTGTCCTCGGTGCTGCGCCGGGCGGGCGCCGCCGCGCCGACCCCGGCGCCGGCCCTGCTCACCGACGGCGACCTTCGGCTGGACACGGCCGCGCGCACGGCGCTCCTGCGTGGCGCCGAGCTGTCGCTGACCACCCGGGAGTTCGACCTGCTGGTGTTCCTGCTGGCCAACCCGGGCGAGGCGTTCACCCGGGAGCAGCTGCTGGAACGGGTGTGGGGCTGGGACTTCGGCGACCAGTCCACCGTGACCGTCCACGTGCGACGGCTGCGTGAGAAGATCGAGGAGACCCCGGCGAAACCCACCCGGATCACGACCGTGTGGGGGGTGGGGTACCGCTATGACCGCCGCGCCTGACCTCGTCGAGCCTGCCGGTTCGGCCGGGCCGGCCGCCGCGCAGGCGCCCGGGATCATCGACCCCAGCGAGTCGCTGGGCCAGATGCTCACCCACGCCCTGGACATCCTGCCCGTCGCGCTCGCCCTCGTGCTGCCGGTCGTCGCCCTCGGGACCGGGCTCCTCTACTGGGTCCGCCGCGGCTCTCTCAGCACGACGATGACCGTGCTCGTCCTGGTGCCGGTCCTCGCGACGATGACCGGCGTCCTCGGCGTCAGCGGCTTCATGTTCAACGCGACCCTCACGACGATGGCGCTGGTGTGCCTGCTCGTCGTGCTCGTGACGCTGCCGGTGGCGCTGCTGCTCGGCCACGCGATCGCGCGGCGCAGCGTGTGGGAGCGCGAGGCCCGCGAGCGCGAGCGGGCGGCCGAGGCGTCCCGGCGCGAGCTGGTGGCGTGGATCAGCCACGACCTGCGCACGCCACTCGCCGGCATCCGCGCGATGGCCGAGGCGCTCGCCGACGGCGTGGTCTCCTCGCCGCAGGAGGTGGCCGGCTACGCCAACCGCATCAGTGGGGAGAGCCGGCGGCTGTCCGGCATGGTCGACGACCTGTTCGAGCTGTCCCGGATCACCGCGGGCGCGCTGCAGCTGACCATGTCCCAGGTGGCGCTCCAGGACGTGGTGAGCGACGTGCTGTCCGCGCAGGTGCCGGTGGCCCAGCGCAAGCGTGTGCGGGTGCTCGCCAACGCCGGCACCGCGCCGGTCGTGCTCGGCAGCGACCCCGAGCTCGCGCGCGTGGTGCGCAACCTCGTGTCCAACGCCATCCGGCACACCCCGCCCGACGGCACGGTGGCCGTCCAGCTCGGTGTCGACGGCGCCGACGCGGTGCTCGCCGTCGACGACGCCTGCGGCGGCATCCCCGACGGCGAGCTCACCCGCGTCTTCGACGTCGCGTTCCGCGGGTCGGCCGCCCGCACCCCAAGCTCCAGCGGCGACGAGCAGGTGGGCGGCGGGTTGGGCCTCGCGATCGCCAAGGGCCTCGTCGAGGCGCACCGCGGTCGCATCGACGCGCACAACCACGGGCCGGGCTGCCGCTTCGAGGTCCGCCTCCCGCTCGCCGGCTGAGGGCCCACGGCGAACTGTCGGCTCCGTCACGCCCTGTCGGCGGCTGACAGTCCCGCCTGTCACCTGGCACAGTGGATGGTGACGGCCCAACGGATCGGGGAGGCCCGACGATGAGCTCCACTGGTCCGGGCAATGGCGAGCGCAGGCCGTGGTTCCGGCTCACGCCGGCGGAGCGGGAGGAGCTCACCGCGGCCGGCCGGGTCCGGGTCTGGCAGCCGGGTGAGATCCTTGCGCTGCAAGGCGGCCCGCCCACCAGCATGTTCGTCGTCCTGCGCGGCTGGGTGAAGATATCGGCGACCAACTACCGGGGCGAGGTCGCCCCGCTCGCCGCCCGCGGCCCCGCGGAGATCGTCGGCGAGATGGCTCCCATCAGCGGACTGCCCCGCGCGAACACCATGCAGGCGATCGACGAGGTCCATACCCTCGTCGTCACCCGAGAACGACTGCTCGGCGTGCTCCGCAGGCGCCCGCATGTCGCCGAGGAGCTGTTCCGCACCGCGGCGATCCGGCTGCAGCAGTCCGACCGCCTGCGGCTGGAGTCCGGTGGTCCGGACTTCCCGCAACGCCTGGCGGCGGTGCTGCTCGAGCTGGCGCTGCAGTACGCCCCGGACTGGGCCGAGGGCAAGCAGGTCGACCTGCGCTTCAACCAGGGCGAGCTGGCGAGCTTCGCGCGCGTGTCGCGCAGCACGCTCGTGCGTGGTCTGGACGAGCTGCGCAGGCTCGACGTCGTCCGCACCGCCCGCCAGCGCGTCACGATCATGCATCCGAGGATCCTGCGCGAGCTCGCGGCGGGCCGCGCGGTCCCCGAGCCCGGCGACGACGAGTGACTGGTTCAGGCCACCGCGGCCGGGGCGCGTAGCGGGGCCGTCGCGAAGTCGGCGATCCCGTCGGTGAAGTCGGTTTCCGGTCGGAATCCTAGTAACCGCTGCGCCCGGGCGGGGTCGGCCACCACGTGCCGGACGTCGCCGGGACGGCTGCCGCCGACCATGCGGGGCGGCGGGCCCGCACAGGCCTTTGCCAGTTCGGTCGCCAGGTCGCCGACGGTGTGGGGGATGCCGGAGCAGATGTTCAGCGGCGTCAGGGCGCCTGGGGGCGCGGGCGTTTCCAGCGCGCTGGCGTTGGCTCGGGCGATGTCCGTCACGTGGACGAAGTCCCGGCGCTGGTTGCCGTCCTCCAGCACCGTGGGGGGATCGCCGCGTTCCAGCGACGAGCGGAACAGGCTCGCCACCCCGGCGTAGGGGGTGTCTCTCGGCATTCTCGGGCCGTAGACGTTGTGGTAGCGCAAGGCCCACACGCGGCCGCCGGTCTGTCTCGCCCAGGCCGAGGCCAGGAACTCCTGGGCCGCCTTGGTCGCCGCGTAGGTGCTTCTCGGGTCGATCGGCGCGTCCTCGGGGACCAGCCCGGGGGACAGCGCGGCACCGCAGGTCGGGCAGGGCGGCTCGTAGCGGCCACTGTCTATTTCGGACTGCCGGCGCGGGCCCGGGCGGACCACGCCGTGGTTCGGGCAGGTGTAACGGCCTTCGCCGTAGACGACCATGGAGGAGGCCAGTACCAGGCGGTGCACGCCGGCCCGGTACATCGCGGCCAGCAGAACGGCGGTGCCGTAGTCGTTGTGCAGGGCGTAGTCCGGCGCGTCCGTCGGGTCCACGCCGTGGCCCACCACCGCCGCCTGGTGGCAGACCACGTCGACGCCGCGCAGGAGGTCGTCCAGGAGCGCCGGGTCGCGGATGTCGCCGAGCACCACGTTCTCGTCCGTCGCTTGTGGACCGTGGGCCTTCGGCAGCAGGTTGTCCATCCGGACGGTCTCGTGGCCACGTTCGTCGAGCTGGTCGGCGATGTGGGAACCGATGAAGCCGGCCGCGCCGGTGATCAGCACTCGCATGCGACCGACGCTAGGGCTCGGCCGCCGCCCCGCGCGAGGTCCGCGGCCGCGCCGTCACAGAACCGTCAGATCTTGGTCAGCGCCAGGTAGTCCGCGATCGGGAGGTCATCGTTGGACGCCTCGCCGTCGTCGGGGCCTGCGGCGATCGCATCGATGAGCTCCTGGGTCGGCGGGATCAGCAGCGATGCCGTCGCCTGGCGGCCCAGCTCGTGGTTCACCTCGACGTACCCGCGCAGCGTCCGCTCGTAGGCGGCGAACGCGGCCGTGTGGTCGGCGGCCGTCCTGAGCGCGCCGGCCAGCTCGCCGGCCAGGACGTACGCGCCGAGCAGTGCCTGCGACGTGCCGCGCCCGGACATCGGCGACGCGCAGTAGCCGGCATCGCCGAGCAGCGCGACCCGGCCGGTGGACCAGGTGTCCATGCGGACCTGGCTGAGCGTGTCGAGTAGAAGTCGGTGGCCTCCGCCATCGCCGCGAGGAGCCGGGGCACCTCCCAGCCGACGCCCGCGTAGGCGTCCGCGACCACGCGCTTCTGCGCCTCGACGTCGCCGCGCGGGAACGCGGTCGCGGGGGTCGGGAACATGAACATCGCCCGCGCCTCGGTGTTGTCCCGGCTGGCGAAGATGTTCGCGGCCCGGTCGCCCGCGAGGTGGGAGAGCCCGCTGCGGTCCAGGTCGAGGTAGTTGTCCAGCGAGAACGACGCGAACCAGTAGCCGAGGTCGCGCGTGAACGCCGACTCCGGGCTGAACGCCAGCGCGCGGACGCCCGAGTGCAGCCCGTCCGCGCCGATCACGAGGTCGAACCTGCGCGGCGCGCCGTGCGCGAACTCCACGTCGACGCCGCCGTCGTGCTGGGTGAGCGCGGTGATCGAGTCGCCGAAGACGTACTCGGTGCCGGCCTTGGTGAGGTCGTGCAGGATCCGGGTCAGGTCCGTCTTGAGCACCTCGAGCTCGCCGGCGAAGATCTCGCCCGGCATGGTGGCGATCGGCGTGCCGTCCTCGGCCACGATGGTCGCGTCGCCGGAGCCGGTGGCGTGCCGGCGCAGCTCGTCGAGGATGCCCATGCGCTCCAGCACGAGCATCGCGGACCCGCGGAAGTCGACCCCGAGGCCGCCAGGGCGCACCGCCGCCGCCTTCTCGACCACGGTCGCCCGCATGCCGTGCCGGTGCAGCCAGTACGCCAGCGCCGGGCCCGCCACGCTCGCCCCGGAGATCAACACGTTCGTCATCTCATCCCTCCCGGATGTCGGTGTATGTACACCGTATGTGAACTAGTACAGTGGGGTTTTGCGCCGACTTTGCCTTGTCTGCGAACTAGGGCACCGGGGGTTGCGATGGCGGAGACGGCGTATGTCGGGATCGTCCAGGCGATCCGGCGGCGGATCGCCTCCGGATCGCTGCGGCCGGGGGACCGCGTGCCGTCGACGCGGGAGATCACCCGCGAGTGGGGGGTGGCGATGGCGACCGCGACGAAGGTGCTGACCACGTTGTGCCAGGAGGGGCTGGTCGTCGCGCGGCAGGGCATCGGCACCGTGGTGGCCGGGCCGGTGGCCGGTCCGGTCGAGGTGGCGGTGCGCAGCGCGCGTTCCGGTGTCGAGGTCACCCGGGACCTGGTGGTGCGGACCGCGATCGCGATCGCGGACAACGAGGGGTCGGGAGCGCTGTCGATGCGGCGGATCGCGACCGACCTGGGCGTGGCCACCATGTCGCTGTACCGGCACGTGTCGAGCAAGGACGAGCTGCTCCTCCGGATGGTCGACACGGTGTTCGCCGACAACCCGTTCCCGGCCGACCCGCCGCCGGGGTGGCGCGCCGGGCTGGAGGTCGCCGCGCGGCTGCTGTGGACGATGTTCCGCCAGCACCCGTGGGCGGCGGCCGCCCTCTCGCTCACCCGGCCACGCGCGACCCGGCGCACGCTGGCTTACGGCGAGGCGGTGCTGCGTGTCCTGGCCGGCACCGGGCTGGACGAGTACCGCATGTTCCAGGTGTACGTCGCGGTGTTCGGCTACGTGCGGGGCATCGCGGTGGGGCTCGAGTGGGACGCGGCCGACGAGCAGGAGACCGGGATCACCGCCGAGCAGCACTTCCTCGAGCAGGACGCGACGTTCGCCGACGTGACCGCGTCCGGCGCGTACCCGACGTTCGTCCGCGTGGTCGAGACATCGGATTTCGACATGGATCTCGACGAGCAGTTCGAGTTCGGGCTGCGGCATCTGCTGGACGGGTTCGCGGCAAGCCTGCTGGCGCTCCGACTACGGTGACAGCCATGGAACGGAGCGCGCAGCGGCTCGGCAGGGCCCTCATCGTGATCGTCGACGACCGGGTGGCCCATGGGGAGCACGAGGACTCGGTCGGCCCGTTGGTCACCGAGCTGCTGGAGGAGAACGGGTTCATCGTGGACGGCATCGTCGTGGTGGCTGGGGAGACCGTGGACATCCGCAACGCGTTGAACACCGCCGTGATCGGCGGCGCCGACCTGGTGATCACGGTCGGCGGCACCGGTGTGTCGCCTCGCGACGTCACGCCGGATGCCACGCAGGGCGTGCTGGACCGGCCGATCCCCGGCATCGCCGAGGCGATCCGGTCCTCCGGCCTCGCCGCCGGCGCGGTGGACGGCGGCATCTCGCGGGGGCTCGTCGGCATCTCCGGCAGCACCCTCGTGGTCAACCTGGCCGGCTCGCGGGCCGCCGTCCGGGACGGCATGGCCACGCTGTCGGCGCTGGTGCCCCACGTCATCGACGAACTGTCCGGCTTGGACGTCAACTAGTTGCCGTGACCGAGCCGGAGCAGCCGCAGCGTCGCCAGGATCTCGACCTGGACGAGATCTTCGGCGACGTGCTGCCGGACACCACCTCCGATGAGCGCGATCCGGAACGGCCCGACGCCGACTCCTGGTACGAGCAGAACCACCCCCCGCACCATGATCGCCGTTAGGTCGTGTCTCGTGGGTCTTGGTCGATGGGATTCGTGATCCAGGTGGCTCCTGGCTAGGCGGCGGAAGGTCGCTCATACCGGGTTGTATTCGGGCCTTCCGACAACGCGGCCAGGGGGCAGCTGGGCGCGAATACCACGATCCAAGATCCGCGAGACATGGCCTAGATCCCAGGTCGGCTCCTACCAGGGTCGCTGGCCGGGAGGTGGGCCCGCCGGGCCCGGTCCGCCGGGGTTGTTCGGGCCGCCAGGGGGCATCTGGCCGGGGCCTCCCTGGTACGGGTTGCCGGGGTTGGCGCCCTGGCCGACGGGCCGCTGCTGCTGGCGCAGCAGGTCGCGGATCTCGATGAGCAGCTCGACGTCCGTCGGCTCGGCCGGCCCGGCCTCCTCGCCCCGCTTTCGCCGCTCCTGAATCGACTTCATCGGCAGCACGATCAGGAAGTAGACGATCGCGGCGATGATGACGAAGTTGATGACCGCGGTGATGATCGCGGCGAAGTCGATGGTGGACTTCTCGTTCTCGGCGACGATCGTCCACGACAGACCGCCGACGTTGGCACCACCGATCGCGGCGATCAGCGGCTGGATCAGGTTCGCGGCGATCGCGGTCACGACTGCCGTGAACGCGGTGCCGATGATGACAGCGACCGCGAGGTCGATGACGTTGCCGCGCATCAAGAAATCCTTGAAACCTTTCAGCACATCGAGCTCCTTTCCGAGGTGTTGTGACAAGGCCATGGGAGCGTAACGGCGATCGGCCGCCAGGAACATGACGAGACGCGGTGCGGCGCGGCGGGTCACGGCCGGCCGCGCCCTACCACGTCCTACCGCATGGTCACCGCCACCGGCCGGCCGAGTGACACGGAGGCGAGGCGGGTCGCCGACTCCCGGGGTACGGCGATGACCACCAGGCGACCCGGCCGGGAGCCGGCCCGAGGCGTCGGGTCGTCCGCGCGGACGGTGACCACGGTCGCGTTGGCGGCGAGCAGGACCGGGGCCGAGCCGTCTTCCGACGCGACCGTGACGACGTCCACCCGAGCGCCCGGCGCCAGCAGCGCGGCCACCTCCGGATCGGCCAGGCGCACCGGCACGGCGACCGCGTCCGGGTCGCCCGTGGACAGGTGGCTGTTCTCCCGGCCGACGAGGCGTGCGCGGGTGACCGGTTCGCCGCGAGTGGCGGCGCCGGCAAGGACGCGACCGGTGACCTGCTCGGCCGCGGTCAGCGCGGCGGGTGGGCGCAAGGACTCGGGCGCCCGCACCACGCGCACGTCACCCGCGCGCAGGCTCGACCCGGGCGGGAGGTCACGTGCGGCGACCAGCATCGGCACGGTGGGCTCGGCACGCGCCTGGGGCGGTGGCCGGACGGCCAGGGCGGCGGCCAGCAACACCAGCACGGCGGCGACCACGCGGCGCAGTGCCAGCGCGCGGGGCCAGCCAGGGGCGGAGACGAGCCGGCGGAGGCGGTCTCGGAGCATGGGGCGCAGTGAGTCGGGCATGGGATCGACGCTACGGCCGGAAACCGACTGATCGAGGCGATGAGCCGCCACCTGTGGACAACTGCGCGAGTTGTGGATAACCCGGCCGTCAGGACGCGATCTTGGCCGCGCTCGTCGTATCCCCGGAGGAGGATGAACCCGAGTCCTTCGACGTGGAGGACGAGGGGGACGACGATGAGTCAGCCGACTTCGACTTCGACTCGGACGAGGCCGAGGACTCGGAGGACGACGAGGAGGACGACTCGGACGACGACTCGGACGACGAGGCGGACGACGAGGCGGCGGCGGAGGCCGGGGACTTCGACTCGGACCGGCTGTCCGTGCGGTAGAAGCCGCTCCCCTTGAACACCACACCGACGGAGCCGTACAGCTTGCGCAGCCGGCCGGCACACTCCGGGCACTCGGTCAACGAAGCGTCGCTGAAGGACTGCAGCACCTCGAAGCGGTGCTCGCACGCCGTACAAGCGTACTGGTAGGTGGGCACGTGCCGCTCCCTCTCCCCGGGTCTTGGCACTCGCATCGTCAGAGTGCCAAGAACATAATGCGCCAGGCCGCCGCCGGAGCGCAAACGTCCCCAGGGCAACGTCACACGAACCGGAGCAGGCCTCGATTGGGAGTCAACACGGCGGTCATCCGCACGTCGTGCGGTTCGCTCGGCAGTGCCTCGAAGATCTCCTGGTCGCGGACCACGGCCACCAGCTCGGTGCCGTTCGCGGACAACGGCAGCGACTGGTCGTAGTGGCCCGCGCCGCGGCCGAGCCGGACCCCGTTCCGGTCCACGGCCAGCGCCGGCACCATCACCAGGTCGGCGATGCGCAGCGCGGAGGTGCCCAGTACCTCGCCGATCGGCTCGCGCAGCCCATACGGTCCGGGCCGCAGCGAGTCTTTACCGGCATACCACCCCCAGTCCAGCGGTCCCTCGCCGGTCACGATCGGGAGCAGCACCCGAGCGCCGAAGTCGTTCAGGTCGTCGAGCATCTGCGCCGAACCGGGCTCCGAGGCGACCGGCACGTACGCGCACACGGTCTGGCCGGGCCGCACCACTCGGCCGCTGGTCAGATGGGTGGACAGGGAAAGGGCCTCGGCGAAGCGCACGCTCGCGGGCACCCGGCGTCGCTCGGAGAGCAGCTCCTTACGCCACCGCCACTTGGTCAACGCGGGCGTCGGTTCGCGATCAGTCCCAGGCCGGGCCACGGCACCAGGTTAGGCTCGCTGTCCATGGCGCCATCCACCACCGTCAGTTCCGGCCCCGGTTCCGCGTCCGCCATCGGCATCCGAACGGCGATCGTGCCGGCTGCCGGCCTCGGCACCAGATTCCTCCCGACGACCAAGGCGGTCCCCAAGGAACTGTTCCCCGTCGTCGACACTCCCGGCATCGAGTACGTCGCCCGCGAGGCCGCCGAGGCGGGTGCGAAGCGGCTGGTGATCGTCACCTCGCCGGGCAAGGACGCGGTCGCCCAGTACTTCCAGCCTCAACCGGAGCTCGAGGAGACCCTGGAGCGGCGTGGCAAGACCGAGCTCCTCGCCAAGGTCCGGGTGGCGCCCGGCCTGCTCGCCGTCGAGACCGCGATCCAGGACGAGCCGCTCGGCCTCGGCCACGCGGTCAGCTGCGCGGAGCCCAACCTCGAGCCCGAGGACGAGGCCGTCGCGGTCCTGCTGCCCGACGACCTCGTGCTGCCCACCGGCGTGCTCGGTCGGATGGCCGGTATCCGGGCCCGGTACGGCGGTACGGTGCTGTGCGCGTTCGACATCCCGAGGGCGGAGATCTCCCCGTACGGCGTGTTCGACGTCGAGGACACCGACGACCCCGACGTCAAGAAGGTCAACGGCATGGTGGAGAAGCCGGCGCCGGAGGATGCCCCGTCCACCTACGCCGCGGCCGGCCGCTACCTGCTCGACCGCGCGGTGTTCGGCGCGCTCAAGCGCATCACGCCGGGCGCGGGCGGCGAGTTGCAGCTCACCGACGCCATCGCGATGCTGATCGCCGAAGGACACTCGGTGCACGTGGTGGTACACCGCGGTGGACGTCACGACCTGGGCAATCCTGGCGGTTTCCTGCGTGCCGCCGTGGACTTCGCGCTCGTGGACCCTGAGTATGGGCCTGACCTGCGCGAGTGGTTGCGCGGGCGGGTGGAGGAATAGCGACACAGACGGGGTCGGAATGAGGTCAGTCGACGAGCAGCTCGGCCGGGCGCTTGCCGCCGCGGTTCGCCCTGCCCCCGTTCGGGTGGCCATCTCCGAGGCGCAGGGCCTGCTCTGCGCCGAGGAGGTCGTCGCCGAACGGGCGCTGCCCGGGTTCGACCAGGCGGCGGTCGACGGCTACGCGGTACGCAGTGTCGACGTGCAGGCCGCGGGCACCGACCCGGTGCTGCTGCCGGTCGTCGGCGAGATCCCGGCCGGCTCCCGCCAGCCGCGCAGGCTGCAGCCCGGCCAGGCCGTGCGGGTCGACACCGGCGCGCCGCTGCCGACGCTCGCCGACGCCGTCGTCCCGACCGGGTACACCGACGGGCACCATGCCAGGGTGACCGTGCACCAGCCGGTGCCCTCGGCCGCGTTCGTCCGGCGGACCGGCGAGGACGTGCAGACCGGCGACGTCGCGGTGCGCCGCGGCTCGCCGATCGGCTCGGCCCAGGTGGGGCTGCTCGCCGCGGTCGGCCGGGCCAAGGTGCTCGTCTACCCGCGACCCCGGGTGTCGATCATCTCGCTCGGCGACGAGCTCGTGGACATCGACCGCACGCCCGGACAGGGCCAGGTCTACGACGTCAACTCCTACTCGCTGGCCGCCGCCGCGCGCGACGCCGGCGCCGAGGTGAACCGGGTCGGCATCGTGCCGAGCGACACCCGGCGGCTACGGGAGATCGTCGAGGGCCGGCTGCTGCTGTCGGAGATCGTCGTGATCGCCGGCGGGGTCGGCGGCGAGCTCGCCGAGGAGATCCGCGCGTCCCTGTCCGAGCTCGGCGACGTCGACATGACCAGGGTCGCGATGCATCCCGGCTCGGTGCAGGGGTTCGGCCGGCTCGGGCCGGACGCGGTGCCGACGTTCCTGCTGCCGAGCAACCCGATGAGCGCGCTCGTGGTGTTCGAGGTGATGGTGCGGCCGCTGATCCGCGCCGCGCAGGGCAAGCGCAACCCGCACCGCCGGCAGATCAAGGCACGGCTGCTCTCGCCGATCACGTCGGCCAAAGGGCGGAAGGGCTTCCTGCGCGGGCAGCTGCTCCGCGACGAGAACAACGGCGAGTACCTGGTGCAGCCGCTCGGCATGTCCGGCTCGCACCTGCTGGCGTCCCTCGCCGAGGCGAACTGCCTGATCCTCGTCGAGGACGAGATCACCGAGGTCGTCGTCGGGGAAGAGGTTCAGGTCAGCTTCTTGGCTCAACGTGGCTGAAGGGACGGCTCACGGGGTGAGTTGGGCGGTGCCGCAGGGCCGTCATCCCGGCTGGCCGGCGCGGCTCGGACCGATCCGGGTCGACGCCGGCGTGCTCGAGGTGCGCAAGCCCCGGCTGCGGGACGCCTCGGCGTGGAGCCGGGTGCGCCGCCGCGACCGGCTGCACCTGCAGAGCTGGGAGCCGACCGTTCCGGGCAGCTGGAACGACAACAATGCGACGCTCGCCTGGCCCGGTCAGTGGTCGACGCTGCGCGGCCTGGCCCGGCGCGGGCTGACGCTGCCGTTCGTGATCACCGTGAACGGCGAGCTCGCCGGGCAGGTCACCGTCGGCAACGTCGTGCGCGGGTCGCTGTGCTCGGCGTGGGTCGGCTACTGGGTCGGCACGCACGCGACCGCGGGCGGGGTGGCCACCGGGGCGGTGGCGCTGGTGGCCGACCACTGCTTCTCGGTCGCCGGGCTGCACCGGCTCGAGGCGACCGTGCGGCCGGAGAACCACGCCAGCGTTCGGGTGCTCACCAAGCTCGGCTTCCGCGAAGAGGGTCTGTTCCGCCGTTACCTTGATGTCGCCGGAGGTTGGCGTGACCACCTCTGTTTCGCACTGACCACAGAGGACGTTCCGAATGGACTCGTCGCCGGCTTGGTCGCGGAAGGTCGCGCCGAGCTCGGGTAGTCGAGGTGTCGATCAGTTCGGCGCGCCTCCGACACACCTGTGACTGTTGTGACTAACGTGACACCGGAAGTCGTCGCGAAAAATCGTCACAGGGGGAGGTGTCGAGGCATGCCGAGCTCGCTTGTCGTGGTCGCGCTCGTGTTGGCATGGCTCGTCGTCCTCGTGCCGATGATCGTGCGGAAGCGCCAGGAGGTCGCGAAGACCGCGGACTCCGAGCTGGCGGCCAGAGTGGTGCGTAGCGGGAGCGGTGAGGCCGGAGCGGACACGCGGGAGGAAGCGGAATACGGCATCGAGGAGGCCGGTATGCGCGACACTGACGAGATCGACGAGGATTTCGGTGGAGAGTTCGCCGGCGACGAGCACGTCGCCGACGAGGTGCCGGCCGAATCCTCGGAGGATGTCGCCCATGATGCCGACCGGGATGACGAGATGAGCGGGTACTACGACGAGGCGGACCTGCAGTACGCCCGGCACTATCGCCCGGGCCGCGGCGGGTTCGACCCCGAGGCGGCGGCCATCATCGCGAAGGCGAAGTACGGCTTCCGGCAGCGCGTCGTCCTCGCCATGCTCATCGGCGCCGTCGCCTCGGCCGTGGTCGCGGCCGTCGTCTTCCCGCTGCTGTGGTGGGCGCACGGCATCCTCGACGTGGTGCTCTTCAGCTACCTCGTGTACCTGCGCCGCCAGGTCCGCATCGAGACCGAGATCCGCGAGCGGCGCCTCGCGCGCATGAGCCGGGTCCGGCGTGCCCAGGCCGCCGCCGCGCGCCCGGCCGAGCCGGTCTACGCGGAGCCCGAGTACGCCGAGCCGCAGGCCTACGAGCCCGAGGAGGCCGTCGGCCCGCGCGAGCGTGTGTCCGAGGGCCCCTACACGCCGCCAGTCGTCAGGACCGGCGCGGTGGTCGTCGACGTGGACGACGAGGACCCCGCGTTCGAGGAGCTCGACCGGCCCGTTTCGCTGCCCTACCGTCGGGCCGTTGGCGAGTAGTCGCCTGTTATGCTCACGCGACGCCAGGGGCTGTAGCGCAGTTGGTAGCGCACCTCGTTCGCATCGAGGGGGTCAGGGGTTCGATTCCCCTCAGCTCCACCAAACGTGTCATTGCGCGAACCGCAGGGGTCTGGACCGTTGGCTCGGTCTCGGCCCCTGTGTCGTGTTCGGGTTCGCGTGGTTGGGGGATGCGGAAGGTGGGCACGAACCGGTTGGGGCCGGTGATGGTGACGTGCTCAACGAGCCCTTCGACGAGCGTCTTGTGTTGAGTGTGGCTGCCCGCGTGGATGATCTCCCGTGCGTGCCGGCTGACGTTGGTCAGGGTGGCGGTGTCGGGCATGGTGGGCTGGTCGGCGATGGCATGTCGGAGGTCGGTTTGCCGGTCGCGGAGCTGTTGTTGGGTGGCTCGTAGGGCGGTGAGGCGGTCGTTGACGTGCTCGGGGTCGAGTTTGCCGGTCTCGAAGGCGTCGAGGTAGCGGTTGATCTTGTCGGTGGTTTTGGCGAGTTCGGCGGCGAGGGTGGCGAGTTCGTCTTCGCGGGTGTTGTGCTTGGCGTGGTGGAGCGCTTGGGCGTCGCTGACCGCGTCGGCGATCAGGCCGTGCTGGGTGCGGTAGAAGCTGGCGGTGGCGTCGAGCAACGCTGCGTCGAGGTGGTCGGCGTTGAGTCGGTGCGTTGCAGGCGTCGGTGCCGTAGCGGGACATGGTCCAGCAGGTGTA